>JAWVZC010000023.1:0-21129 GCA_033722415.1 Balneolaceae bacterium
CGTTGATTGCAGCTTTTATTTTTAGTTTTGTACCGAGGCCGTTGCGATTGGATTTGGTGCCTCTGAGTTGAAACGCTATCCAATTTTTGTTCTTGCCTTCCGTGATATCGTTCTGGTAGAGTTCATTATCTTCGTTATTCTCAGCCCAGTTGGCTATGTACAGGTCGAGGTCCCCGTCCCTGTCCATATCAGACCATGCCGTTCCGGCTGATGTACCTTCTGCGGTTACCATTGGACCATCTTCGATTTCATAGAAATCTCCCTCACCGTTATTGAGGAACAGCATATTGCGATTTTTCTCAGGCTCCACCTGCGTGGTTCCGTTGGCAATGAACAGGTCGAGGTGCCCGTCGTTGTTGAAATCGCCCCATGTGTGGCCTTTGGAGGGCCGGTTTGATTCGGCTGATATGGTTAAACGAGGAGTACTGAATCTGCCGTGGCCATCATTTTCGTATAGCATGTTTCTGTCCGACCCGGCAATATTGGTGACAAAAATGTCAAGATCGTCATCATAGTCGTAATCGATCAGGGAAACCCCGTAGGTGACTCCCCGATTGGTTACATGCTGCCCCTCCGTGACTTCGGTAAAACGGTTACCTGCATTGTTCAGATATAAAAAATTACGTGCTTTCCTTCTTCCCTCGCCGTCTGGTTCGGTGAAATTACCAACATACAGGTCGGGGTAGCTGTCGCCGTTAAGATCGCCCCATGCACAGGAGCGTCCATCCCCGCCGTTGGAGGAGATATTTCCGGTTGTAACTGTTGTGAAGTTTCCCTCCTCCGCATGCTCAAACAGGGTATCATTCCCGCCGTCCCGGGTAATCACGTATACATCGAGGTCGCCGTCGAGATCGTAGTCGGCCCAGCAGGCACCGGGAGAATTCGACGGCGCGGATGTCAGGTCCCCGGTATCACCCGCCAGAGTGAATGTTCCCTCGCCGTTGTTTAGAAACAGCTCGTTTGGACCCTCCCACTGGTTGGTAACAAACAGATCCGGATCCCCGTCATTTTCAATATCCACCCAGGAAATGCCCTCCGACCATTTACCGGAGGTTGCTATGGGATCTTCGGTAATCTGGGTAAAACTCTGGTTCCCGTTATTTCGGTAACCATGATTCAACCCGTTCATGGTATTGGCTACCAGCAGGTCGGGATACCCGTCCCCGTCATAGTCAGACCAGCCCACCCCCCGGGATGAGCCGTCATCAGTGACAGGTTCTATATCCCGGACCGGGCGAAAAAAGATAGGGTGCACGGCCTGCGAAACGTGGACGATCTTGAACTGGGAAAGTCCCTCACTCAGCCTGTTAAATACGATTCTTCTGCCGTCTGGTGCCCACCATGGACGCACATCCGCTTCCTCTTCACGGGGAAAGGTGATTTGCGACAAATTAGTACCATCGCTGTCCATCACAAAAAGTCGTGGGCGCGGATTTGGGCCATGACCGGTCCGGGTAGATACGAACAATATTTTCGATCCGTCGGGCGACCAGGTGGGATAGCCGTCAAAACTCGGGTTATCGGTCAGATTAACGGGGTTTGACCCGTCACGGTTTGCCAGGAAAATTTCGGAGTTTCGCTGATTATCCTGAACGAGCACCCGTCTCCAGACAATGTGTGATCCATCCGGTGAAATTTCGGGATAGGTGTCCCATTCCGGGTGATTAGTCAGTCGCCTGACATCGCTGCTATCCAGATTCATCTCATAGATTTCGTAATCGTAAGCACCGCCGCTGGGGGTTGGAGTGTTTGAATCGCGATCGGAATTAAAGATGATACGCTGCCCGTCCGGTGATAGCTTGGGGTGGTCCTCCCTTATGTCGGGAGTATGGGTTAAATTACGCAGGTTGCCACCGTCGGAGTCCATGATATACAAGTCGTGCATGCCGTCATCAGGATAGGACGCAAAAATGATCTGCTTGCTGTCATGGGTCCAGATCGGGGTTTCGTCGGTACGGCTGTTATCCGTAAGCCGGGAGATGTTCGAACCATCCGCATTCATCACGTAAATCTCGAAATCTTCTCCCAGCATATCAGACATAAACGCTACGCGGGAACCATCGGGCGACCAGTTGGGATACGCCAGATTAAGGTTTGTAGTCAGGCTTATGGAATCGGGTACCATCTGTGCTTGTACGGTATGAACAGATGCAAGTAGAAATACAGCGGTGAAAAAGCGTGTTTTCATGCAGACTGCTTTTGGTTACAATGTAGCTGTGTCATGAAATAAGATGGGGGTTTTGTAACAACAAGAAAGGAGCAAGGTGTTACATATTATGATTTGTAACAGGGTAGTTGGGGGGTAACGATTGAGAGAAGTAAATTAACTAGGGTCTCCTTCTTCGCGCCCATAATAACTCATTTGTTACCAATGAGTTGGAGGTATTCATGAGGTAATTGCGTGCAAACAATTCCCCTTACGTTCCCAAAAACCGTGCATTTCTGCGGTCCGATTAAACTGGTTGGAATCATAATTTATTATTGATAAACAACAGGGGTGTTCATTTTTCAGTGAAGAAAATTCCGACAGTGGTCAGAACTAAAGAACAGGCACCTCACCATAAGATCCCGGATATTGGTCTCCCGGAGGCTCCAACCAGGCGAAGAAATCCCCCGCCGGTGATTTTTGGGGGTCGTATTAGTTCACACAAAAAGGAACCCCTCTTCCATCGGAAAGGAGCTATTGTTACTTTTTTAGGAACTCCTGATTACCCTGCTGTCATTTTCTTAAAATCGGCGGGGGTGGTACCGGTCTGTTTCCTGAATGCCCGGTAGAAACTGGTCCGGTTGCCGAATCCGCACTCCATGGCGATACCTTCTAAACTATAGGATGCAAATCGATCAGAGTGCAGCATCTGTTTGGCCTCCCGTATCCGGTAGCGATTGATGAACGCGTTAAAATTGGTGTTGCATTCGGTATTGATAACCTGGGAGAGCTGATGAGCAGAGACTTCTAACCGGTTTGCTACCTGCTCGAGCCTGAGAGTGCTGTCAAGATATGGTTTCTCCCGCTCCATGAGTTCCAGGAGCTGTTTTTTTACCGTGGTGATTTCGCGGGAACCAAGGGTTGAGTTCATGTATTTCCTGGTCCCGTGTATTTTTTCCACGGGTCGCGATTCCTGCAGCAGCAGGTAACTGTAAAGATGAACAGAGAAGGAGAGTAGCAGGTACCCGCCATAGCGAATTTC
The DNA here is from genome assembly GCA_033722415.1 of Balneolaceae bacterium. Taxonomy (GTDB): domain Bacteria; phylum Bacteroidota; class Rhodothermia; order Balneolales; family Balneolaceae; genus JAMQKA01. The sequence continues at coordinate 3,189 of JAWVZC010000023.1, forward strand.
GCGCAGGTAGAAATCAACTGCCAGAAACAGGACAAAAACCAACAGGTAGCATATTAAAAACCCGCCGTAAACAACCGTGATCCTCAGCAGCCACCGTTTGATAAACGGCTTGATCTCATGGTTCAGCGAGCCGATGGCTGAGTAGCAAAGCCACCAGTAAAGCCCGTTTTGCAGTAATCCGAATCCGTAGAAGTAGGCCCGGGATGCGGGTAGTTCCACCGGACCGGCTACAGACTGTTGAATATAGTTGATCTTGAATGTGGATGACTGCAGGTAGAAAGGTAATATGGCAGCTATACATACCAGTACCGGGATAAAATGGATCAGGGTTCCCCGCGAAAATGTGAAGTTGGGATTGACAAGGGAGCAGATATACAGATAAATGAGCGGCCCCAGCATGAAAATAACAGGGGTGGAGGTCGCCAACAGATGGGGAGCATCTTGTATCAGGCCCGACTCGTGCAGGAACTCAACTGCCAGAATATATGAGATGGCAAGAAGGAAAGCAGCAAACACGTGGTTGTTAGCTTTGTCATACGAACGCCCCTTGTGGAAAAATATAACTGCTAAAAAAATACCCTGGAAAATTCCAATGAGCAGCAGAATTGACCAGATATCCAGCATGATAACAGTATTCCCTTGCACAACATCACCCCATTACCGTTCAAATTGAGTCTATTCTCTAACTGTTGAGCTTAGTAATTTATTTTTTAACAGACCTGGAGTTATTTCAATATAGTTCGCGCCGTTTTCGGGGAGCGTCAATGAGCCCGTTTATCCCGTCACCTGTTTGCGATACTCGGCCGGGGTGGTCCGGCAGATTTTTTTGAATGAGGAATAAAAAGAGGAGATCGAATTAAACCCGCTCTCGTAGGCTACCGCTTCAATGCTCAGGTGCCTTGCCTGTTCGGAGCCCAGGATCTGCTGTGCCTCCTTTACCCGGTATGAGTTGATCAGTTCCGGGAACGATTGCCCGAACTTTTCATTGATAACAAGGGAAAGAACATAACTCTGGGCATTCAGCTTTTCGGCCAGCTGATCCACCGTAAGGTCCGGGTTTCGGTATACTTTTTCAGATTCCAGTGCTGCAAGGATTTTTTGATACAGGCGATCTGCGTTACCGTTGTATTTTTCGAGGCGGCCGCTTTTCCGAAACGCCAGTTGATGGCGCATCACCCAAAACGAGACCCCGTAAAGCACAAAGGCGGCCACCGTCGTGGCGATGACATATAGCAGCAGGGTATCGATAATAAGCTGGAAAAAGAAGGCGAGCCAGATCACAAACGCCCCGGACAGCAGGATGTAGCCCCACCGGTTTTTCAACGTCCCGGAAGTTTCCGCCCGGGTTACATGCAGCTGAAGGCCGAGCAGCAGGTACACGAATATCTGGGCCACTACAAACTGGTAAAACCGGAATATAATCGCTTCGGTGATAAATGGCATCGGAAGCAGTCCGGCAATCAGAATGGAGGGTATGAAGTGGGAGGCGTGTCGGGCCGAAAGGGTGAACTCCTCAATATGGATCGATTGCAGGTATAGGTAGAGCAACGGACCGATCGCCGCCATTCCCACCAGTCCGATGGCCGGAAAAATCTCCGAAGAGTAGGGAAAAGCGATGATAATGACCGATTTGCTAATGCGAACGGCCAGGGCCAGCAGCACGAGTGCCAGCAGCCTGTTGGGCAGCCGGTTCCCGGATTCGAGAAACCAGAGATAGGCCCCGAAGAACAAGCTATTACCTATGGCAAGGCCGCTGGCAGCGGCCATGAGCAGGTCATATTCCATCAGATCTCCTTAAAAACGTAATTTTTCTTGTCACCTTTTTCCAAACGTCCGACTTTGGAAAATAGTGAGTGGTAAAACAAGATACATGCATTCTCCCCGTAAATTTCGCGCAACAGCTGAATTTTCTTTTTTTTGGCCTGGTTGGGATGCAGATCCACCTCCCTCATGGCGTAGTGATTCAGGTGCTGCTCGCTCGGCAGCAGGTCGCCCAGGTAGTAAGCGGTATCCCCGCCGTCGGATATTCGGACCACCTGGTGGCCGGGAGTGTGCCCCGCTGTACGTATGACCGTAATGCCTGGCAGTATTGTATCCCGTTCCGTTTCCAGCAGATCAAAATAGTTATCGGCAAAGAGCCGGTAGAGATCATCCAGCCGGTAGTTGGCTCCTTGTACCGGGTTCGGTTTTCCGGTGCGCTCCACGGCATATTCCCATTCGTTCCGCTGCAGAATATACCGCGCATTCGGGAAGGTCGGCTGTGTCAGTGAATCATTGTCGGTATACGTGCAGCCGGCGGCATGATCGTAATGGAGGTGAGTCAGAATAACGTGCGTAATATCTTCCGGTGCAATTCCGAAGATCTCAAGATTCGTAACGGCATTCGAGACATCGGTATAACTGCTGCCCGCATCAAGTCCCCAGCCCAGGCCCGTATCCAGCAGGATGTTGTGTTCTCCCGACGACAACAGTATGGGGTTGATCCCGATCGTGGTTGATACCTGAACCGGCAGGTCGATGGGGACCGTGGTTTCCTCTTCCCCCGGGGCCAGCTTGTTAAACCGGCCGTCCTCAAAAACCTCAAATCGGCCTTCGCTGAGCTGTTCTATGGTATAACGACCAATCTCCATGAGTTACCTGATGGTTAATTCATAAGGAAAGATGAGCAGAGGATCCCCCTTGCCATACCGAAACAGTGTTTGCAGCTGTTCAGTTTGCTCAGGGCCGAGGAGGGAGAATTCTCCCAGGAACGCCCGCGCCCTGGCGGAGGCGGAACTCATCAACAGTTCGTACAAGCCTTTCGGTTTGGGGTATTCTTCCACGGAATAGGACGAAATTCCCGCTTTTTCCGCGGCGATATCGAGGGCATCGCCCATGCCGCCCAGCACGTCCACCAGGTTCTGTTCCAGGGCATCCTCCCCGGTCCAGACCCGTCCCTGGGCCACGGCATCCACCTGTTCCACGCTCATATCCCGGGAATCGGCCACTTTGGTGATAAACGACCGGTAGAACTGGTCGACAAACTGCTGGTAGGCTTTTCGTTCGGTTTCGGTGAAGCCCCGGGTGGGGTCGAGCCAGTCGGCATACTGGTGCGATTTCACCTGGTCGAAGGTGATGCCGAGCTCCTCGTTCCACAGTTGCCGGGTATTGAACTTCGTGGCAAATACACCGATTGAGCCGGTGATGGTCGTCTGTTCGGCCACAATGGAGTCGGCGGCCATTGCAATGTAGTACCCGCCCGAAGCCGCAACCGGTCCCATGGAGGCGATTACCGGCATATCTTCGGAAATATCGCGAAGTTTGCTCCAGATCAGGTCGGAGGTACTACCCGATCCGCCCGGGCTGTTAATGCGAACGACCAGGGCCTTGACGTCGTCATCGTCACGAATCTCCTCGAGCTGCTCCTCGAAAAAAGATGCGGTAATATACTGCTGGTCGCTGAACGGGGCGTTCCCGTTTACACCCAATACGATGGGGCCGTTGGCATGGATAACCGCTATCTTGTCGGTCGTTGCACTCCGCTCAATGCCCGCTGTACCGGGATTTACGCGGTAGTAGCGGCTGTTGGAAATGGTCTGAAGCTCGCTTTCCTGGTCCACACCCATCCGTTTTTTGATAAGTAATTCAATATGGCGTGGTGACAGCAGGGAATCGATCAGGCCCTGCTCGTACCCCGATTTGGCCATCAGGCTCGGGCTGCTGTTTATGATCCTGTTTATCTCCTCTGCGCTTTTGCCGGTTTTACGACTGACTGCCTCCACAAAATTACTGCTGACATCCGCAAGCAGCTCGGTCAGCTGGTACCGGCTCTCATCCGACAGCTCTTTCTGGTAGAACGGTTCCACGGCCGATTTGTATTTGCCGTGACGGGCGACCTCTGCTTCGATGCCGATTTTTTCGAAGAGACCGGTAAAAAAGGTGGTTTGGGTATAGAAGCCGTCAAACTCAAAAAACGATTCGGCAGGCGAAAAGATGGAATCGGCCGCCGTGGCCAGGTAATATCCCTTTTCGTTGTACCCCAGGTCGTTGCTGCTTGCATAGACGAACTTCTCGGTACTGTCCCTGAACGCGGAGATCAGGCGATGAGCCTCCTGCAGGTTGGCCCAGCCCCCGCTTACAAAATCGATCTCCAGCCAGAGTCCCCTGATCTTGTCGTGCGTGGCGGCTTTCTTCAGGTTTTCACGCAGCGATTCCAGGGTAACTCCGGGCCCTTGCCCCGGGGTGAGCAGTTCATCAAACGGGTTACGGGTTTGCTGCGCGGGCAGTGCGCCCTGCAATTTAATGGTAAGAACGCTATTATCACGCACGTACGGCTCCGGCTGCTGGGTGCTGCTGGAAAGGGTGATAAAAAATATCACGAACAGGATAAAAACGGCAATCAGGAAGCCGAGGGTGGATGCGACCAGGGTTTGAAAAAACTTCATAGGATGGAAATGATTACTGGGGTTTGATTATTATAAGTAGATCGTCTCATTACACGAGTGAATTCCAATGATGTTATAAAAAGCGAATTTATATTACAATGAGCAATTACGATGTGATTATTATCGGGTCGGGCCACAACGGCCTGGTTACCGGCTGTTACCTGGCAAAAGCGGGCAAATCTGTGCTTGTTTTGGAACGGCGTGAAAATATCGGGGGTGCCGTGTGTACCGAAACTATGTTTCAGTCGGAACAGTATCCCGGCGGCTTCCAGATGGATGTGGGATCGTCGGTGCATATCATGATTCACCAGACCGGGATCCTGGACGAATTGGAATTGCACAACTACGGGCTGGAATATATCGAGATGGACCCGATCATGTCGTACCCGCTGCCGCCATCGGCATCAAAAGAGGGGGTGATCCACTTCTACAGGGATCTTGACCGCACGCTCGACTCCATTGCCGGCGTGGCCCCGGAAGATGTCGAAAACTATCGCGAATTCGTAATCTTCTGGGAGCAGGTTAACAAAGGGGTGCTGGAGACGTTTATGGTGCCGCCCAGCGGGAAAAATATCGTCACCGAGTTAATCAAGGGACAGGTGCGCGACGGGGCGATGTTTAAGAAAGGCAGCCAGGCGGCGGGCCTCCAGAAAATTTTCAGCAGTTACGGCAGGGTAGTGGAGAACGCCTTCGAGAATCCCTGGATGAAAGCGGCAATCACCTGGTTCGCCGCGCAGTCCGGGCCTACTCCCGATCACCCCGCCACGGGCGATTTCGCCGGCTGGCAGTCGATGCTGCATCAAAGCGGGGCCAAACATCCCCGAGGCGGCAGCGGCATGCTTACACAGGCACTGGCCGCCTGCATCGAAGCACACGGCGGTAAGGTGCGTACCAGTTCTCCGGTCGAGAATATTGTTGTGGAAAACGGGCAGGCCAGGGGAGTTTCCACGGTGGATGGAGTGGAGTATTATGCGGATACCGTCGTTTCCAATGCCCATGTGCAAACCACGATGATGAAATTGGTGGGACGGGAGCACCTGGAACCCGAAATGTATGAAAAGGTTGAGAATATTAACGTCGGCAACGGATTTGGCATGGTTATTCGCTGTGCGGTGGAAGAGCTGCCGGACTACTGCGCGTGTCCCGGGGATCCCCATATTCACAACGGCATGCAGCTGCTGGCGCCATCGCTGCAGTACCTCAATGAGGCGATCGGTGATTATACCAAGGGGATCCCGCCGGAAAACCCGGCCGTTCTGGCGATGACGTTTTCCAAAATCGATCCCGATGTAGTGCCTGATGGTGGACATACGTTGTTTGCCTGGGCACAGTGGCATCCGTATGAGTTGAGCAACGGCGAACACTGGGATGACATCAGGGAGCGGGAAGCCCGGAAAATATATGAGGTTGTAACCCGCTATGCACCCAATATGGAGGCCAAACTGATCGACTGGTATATCCAGACGCCGCTCGATATCGAACGAAAACACGGCATGCCGCGCGGCAACGTCATGCACCTGGAGATGAGTTTCGACCAGATGTTCATGTTCCGGCCGATACCGGAAATGAGCGAATATAGAACACCGATTAATAATCTGTATCTTTCGTCGGCCTCCTGCCATCCCGGCGGCGGCGTATTCGGGGCGGCGGGCCGCAACGCGGCAAAGGTAATTCTCAAGGATCTGAAAAAACAAAAATGGTTTTTTTGATTGCTCCGGACATACCCGTTACTGCCACAACAGATAACTTATTCAATCCAACACTTTCGTTTTAGTATTGCATGAATAGCTATTTGGAAGTCGATCTCTCTGCAATCCGACACAATGTACAGGTACTCAAGAGCTACACGTCACCGGAAGTCAAGCTGATGGCCGTCGTAAAAGCCGATGCCTACGGGCACGGTTCCAGGCAGGTGGCAAAGGCCCTGCAGGAACGGGCGGACTGGCTGGCTGTGAATTCCGTTGAGGAGGGGGTAGAACTGAGAGGGGCGGGTATTTCCCTGCCCATACTGGTTTTCAGTGTACCTGATGACAAGACAGCCCCGGCCTATCCGGAATATGCGCTGACCGCAAGTATAAGTGCACTTTCCCATTTTGGACGGTTACTCCCGGGAACAGAGTATCACCTGAATATCGATACCGGCATGGGTCGGCTGGGCATCAGGCCGGATGAAGTTACCGCGGCCAGGAAAAAAATGCAGGAATACCAGGAACTGACCTGCACCGGCATCTATTCCCATTTTGCCACCGCAGATGATCCCGCCTCGGCAAAAGCGGAGAAACAACTGGAGTTATTCAGAGCCGCCCGATCAGAATTTGATGAGACACTGCTCACACACATGGCAAACACCGGAGGGACGGCTTTTTATTCCAGTTCCCACTTCGACATGGTCCGTACGGGCATCGGGATTTACGGGTACCCTCCGGGCCGGATGCTCATCCACGGTCTGGAACCCGCCCTTCGCTGGGGGTCGGAACTGGTACAGATCAAGCGGGTTCAAAAAGGGGATTCGGTAAGCTACGGGGCTCGCTGGCACGCCCCGGAGGAGGGATATGTCGGTGTGGTCCCCGTGGGTTATGAAGAGGGTATTTCCCGCCTTTTGAGTGGTAACCTGGAGATAGCTGTCAATGGAGAATTGTATCCTGTTGCAGGTACGGTTACCATGAACTATGTAGTTTTATTTCTCGGTGCAGCGACCACTTGTTCAGAGGGAGATGAGGTGGAAATACTGGGAGGCCACTCGCTGACCGCCGGAGAATGGGCACGCCGGACCGGTACCATTCCTTACGAAATCGTGACCGGTATATCGGGCCGGGTCCCAAGGATCTATAAAGATGATTAAACCGGGATGGATTTCCGGATCAACCATTATCTTGTGTCAGACATCCTGTCCGCCGGACCAGCCGGGATCTCCGGTACGGTTTATTCCAGATAGCGTGTGATTTGCAGGTGGCAGACCGTAGGGGGTACGAAAAGAGATCGTCACCATGATTGCCGGCATAATCTGTAATAATCGCTGCACGGAAACCGAAATGATCCACTTTTTTGGTTCATTTTTTGTCACTCAAAAAATGAACACCCCATTTTAGGCAACTATAAGCTTATTTTAGAACCGAGATTCCACATTGGCTCAATGAAACCGAAGAAATGCCAAGGTTTTGAGTAAATAAACCAAAATTCTTGCATTTATTTACCACATAAATACCGATAACTCATTGGCAACCAATGAGGTTAATGTGGAAGTAATGTTGTCCTAATAACCAAAGAGATGAGAATGCAGCTGATCAAATAACAAACCTCCGAACAACTAGCCGGCATTTCTTACCAAGAAATCTTAAATAATTTTCGTGAGAAATGCAGGCTAGCCTTGGTGCGTAGACAGGAAAAGCCTGGGAAAGACAAATCACCAAAATTATACTGATCTGTACGGGTTGCTCTTTAAAGCGTAGTGTTTAGCCCGTAATTTCGAGATAATACTCAGGACCAGGATAGAGAAGTTCCAGTTCCTCTGAACAGTTCGGAAGTGACTATAGGCTAGTCGAGAATGCGGACCAGCTCCACATCGTAGATCAGCGTATCCTCGCGCAGGTCAAACCCGTTGGTGCCGCGGCGCGAATCGCCGTAGCCGATCTCGGGGGGGATCACAAGAATCCGTTTTTCGCCTTCATACATCCCGATCAGCCCCTCCCGAAAGCCTTCTATCAGGGGCGGGGTATTGCCGATGGAGGTCGGCGTCAGGTTATTAAATGTAACAGGGAATGTGCTGCCGTTGGCGTAGGAGCTTGCGAATACGGTTCCGTCCTGTGTTCTGCCGGTGTAACGGATGCTCACACGATCGCGCTGGGTCACGGGCGGCAGCAGCTTGGTCCCCTCTTCCAATACATGGATGGTCAGCCCGCTTGCCCTGTCGATGGTGGTGTCAGCTTCTGCAATGTTCCATGGAGGCGGGACGGTGGAAAAATCTGGTCCAGTGAATGAGTCGTCATCACACCCGTTTAGTACTCCCGCCAGGAGTACCAGCAGCGAGAGTGCAAGTAATTTTATGGTACGGGAAGAGGTCATTTAAATCGTATACATTTACTGTTTAAAAATTACATCAGCTACAAGGCCCATGAAAGTAAGGTAATTACACCAGAGGTGCTAACCTGCATTTCTCATGTGAACTCTTTTGGATTTCCTGTCATGTGTTGCGATACCAGTCAGAACCAATTGGGCTGAGATTTATCATGGTATCTTAGTATGTAACCGGCTGTGAAATTGACTCGTCTGCCGCATTGTCTCAACATTGGCGGTCAACATCACGAAAGTTTTCGTTCATCATTTCGGGATGCCTTGCTGACGAACCAATTTCTTGGTGAAAAATACAGGCTAACAACGTTTTACCTGCCGCATTCATTATTCTTCGCCCCAGGCTTTTCTGAGTTCTTTCTGTCGCTGCTTCACGCCCATTTTACTTACCCAGACAGAAAACTGGTAGAGCAGCAGCAGGGGCACCGCAATGAGTACCTGGGAAACGGGATCCGGTGGCGTTAAGAACGCAGAGATTATAAAACAGGTGACGATGGCGTGACGCCGGTACTGCCGCAGGAACTCAGGGGTAAGCAGGCCGAATTTTGAGAGGAAATAGCTGATTACCGGCAGCTGAAAAATCACACCGCAGGAGAGAATCCACATGGTTAGCGAGCTGAAATATTCATTAATATCAAAATCGTTGTGGATAACATCCGCTATCTGGAACTGGCTGAAAAACTGCACGGCAAACGGCACCAGTACAAAATAACCGAAGCTTACGCCCAGCAGGAAAAAGAAACTGATAAAGGCGACGTTGAACCGGGACTTCCATTTTTCGGCTTTTTCAAGTGCCGGCTCCACGAACGCCCACATCTGGTAGAAAAAGATCGGCGACCCGATAATTGCCCCCATCACGATGAGGGTACCCCAGTAGGTAAAGAACTGCCCCGGCAGCTTGCGACTCTGCAGCGTGAGATCCACTGCGTCGATCCCCAGCATCTGGTAGACTACGAAGTCGGCCCGCGTGGGCCCCAGCATTACCCGGTTTACCAGGAAATCGCCGAAAATAAATGCCACGAGCATTCCCAGGGCGATGCCTCCGAATCCCTTGATCAGATGCCAGCGTAGCTCCTCCAGGTGTTCGAGAAATGACATCTCATCGGTCCGATTCTCCGGCATGGTGGCCTTCGGCGGATCGGGTGTCATTATTTGTCTGTCTTCTGCCATATTCTGAAATAAACCTTGCGATCTGTCCTAATGTGTAGGCGTACTTAATAACTTACAAACGCTCGCTCACATTGTGTTCATTGGTAAAATCCGGGTCAACCCGTGTTTCTCACCTGGATATTTGTACAGCAGGAGGAAGCCGGGAGGCCCGGGAGTGGCCTGCTGCCGCGTAACATTCCGCGTTATGCGGTCACAAAATCGTACAGCGGAAACCGGTCGCACAGCTCCCGTACCTCGCCCTTAACCTGTTCCCGCCGCTGCTCGTCATCCGGTTTTTGCAGCACGCGGTCGATCAGTTCGGCAACATATTCAAATTCCTCGATTCCAAACCCGCGGGTTGTCATGGCCGGCGTACCGATTCGGATGCCGGAAGTGACAAACGGGCTCTGGTCATCAAATGGCACCATATTTTTATTCAGGGTGATGTTGGCCTCTTCGAGCGCTTCTTCCGCCTGCTTGCCGGTTAGTCCCTTGTTGCGGAGGTCAACCAGGATCAGGTGATTGTCGGTGCCGCCGCTTACCAGGTTATATCCCATCTCCTTGAATTTTCGGGCAAGTGTCCGGGCGTTCTGCTGTATCTGTTTCTGGTAGTTTTTGAAATCGTCCTGCAGGGCTTCCTCAAAAGCTACTGCTTTCGCGGCAATAACATGCATCAGCGGCCCGCCCTGGGTTCCCGGGAACACGCCGGAATCAAGCACTTCGCTCCACCGCTTGGTACGGCCCGACTTACGTGCGGTTACTCCAAGGGTGTTTTCCCCGTCGTTACCCAGCAGGATCATTCCTCCCCGGGGACCGCGAAGTGTCTTGTGCGTGGTGGTGGTGACCACATCGCAGTAGGGCAGTGGATCGTTGAGCAGATCGGCGGCAATCAGCCCGGCAGTGTGTGCCATGTCCATCCAGAGGTAGGCTCCCACTTCATCCGCAATATCCCGGAACGCTTCATAATCGAGATCGCGCGGGTAAGCGGAAGCCCCGATCGAAATCAATTTCGGTTTCACTTTCCTGGCCTGGTCGCGCACTTTGTCCATGTCTATTCGGCCGGTTTCCCTGTCCACCCCGTAAAATTCCGAGTTGTACAGAATCCCGGAGAAGTTTACGGGAGAGCCGTGCGTGAGGTGGCCGCCGTGCGAAAGATCGAGTCCCAGGAGGGTGTCTCCATGCTCCATGAACGTCAGGTAAACTGCGGCATTGGCCTGTGCCCCGGAGTGGGGCTGCACGTTCACCCAGTCGGCCCCGTACAGCTTTTTGGCCCGATCGCGCGCCAGCTCTTCGACCTGGTCCACGAACTCGCACCCTCCATAGTAGCGCTTGCCGGGCAGTCCCTCGGCATATTTGTTGGTGAGGGTGGAACCCATCGCCTCCATAACGGCACGGGAAGCGAAATTTTCTGATGCAATCAGCTCCAGGTTGTCATTTTGGCGCTGCCGTTCCCTGTCGAGAAGGGAGAAAATCTGTGGATCTTGTTCGGAAAGTGATTTCGAGTTCATTAATAGTCGTTTTCAGTTAGCGAATGGATTTTATTCACCCGGCGTTCATGCCGGCCTCCTTCAAATTCGGTATTCAGCCAGGCCTCCAGAATGGTTCGTATCTGTTCTTCATCAAGCTCCCGGCCGGGCAGACAGAGGATGTTGGCGTTGTTATGTTCCCGTGTCAGCCTTGCGGAATCCTCGTTATAAGCCAGCGCCGCCCTGATGTTTTTGAATTTATTGGCGGTCATGCACATGCCCTGGCCGCTTCCGCAGATCAGGATCCCCTGTTCATGTTCTCCGGCATCCACCTTTTCGGCCACCCGAACGGCGTATTCCGGGTAATCCACGGAATCATCGGAGTGTGTGCCGAAATCCACCGGCATATGTCCCATCTCCTCAAGGATCTTGACCGTTTTCTTTTTGGCATCATATCCGGCATGGTCGCTGGCAACAGGGATAATCATCGGTAGTTCCACTGGATTGGTTGAAATTCAGTCCCGTAATATCTCGAAAAAATTACATACTAAAAAGAGGCGGTTGCAATCCATTTTAACCGGGCGCCGGCTGTGTCTGCTGCCTGTTTAATGTCCGCAGGGTGCCGGACAGGCGGCATGAAGGAACGCAGCAAGAGCCTCTCGTGGAGGATCAGCGGCCGCTGGTCAGGGCATACACCAGGATATTGGTTCCCATTTGCAGTGCTTTCTGGCGCAGGGGCTCCGGGTCATTATGGACCTCGGGATTGGCCCAGCCGTCCGCCAGGTTCGATTCATAGGTATAGAACAGCACCATCCGCCCGCTTCGGAACAGCGCGAATCCCTGCGGCGGTTTATTATCGTGTTCATGCACTTTGGGAAGCCCGTCGGGAAAGTCATAGACCTGGTGGTAGATCGGGTGTTCGAACGGCAGTTCCACGAGATCTTCATCCGGAAACACCCTGTTGATCATGTTTCGGAAGTTGTCATCCAGCCCGTAGTCATCATCCACGTAGAGGAATCCGCCGTTGTCAAGGTATTCGCGCAGGTTGCTCGCTTCCGACTCGTTGACGGCAATGGTACCGTGTCCCGTCATAAACGCAAAGGGATATCTGTGAAGATCGCGGCTGCCCAGGGCCACATCATCATATTCCGTGGAGAGAGCTACCGGAAGCTGCCGGTTTGCAAATGCAATCAGGTTGTGATAGGCCGAAGGATCGTTATACCAGTCGCCGCCGCCCCGATACTTGATACGGGCAAGCGGGATCTCATCCTCTGACTGGGCTGCAGCCTGCAGGGGAGAGCCAACCAGGAGCAAGATCAGGACGGGGTACAAAAACGCTTTTTTATTGTCACTGAACATGTAACCGGTTGTGAGATTATCAGAGGTTGAAATTTAACAGGGCTTTACTGCCATCCTGACCGCTTCCTTTTAAAACAACAAAAGTGGGGGCGGGGAGTTCAGAAGTAAGAACTCGTCAAAGTAAGATAACAAAAGCATCCGGGCAATTATTGCACGTTATACATTTACTCCTGACTGTTTCTTTTCACAAAAACCCGTACCGTATCACTGGCCAGGCTTCCGAACACTCCGATACCTCCCTCTACATTATAGATGATGTTCTGGAACTCGCCGGGAGGCAGGGTGCTTCCGCCACCCTGTACGTCCTGGGTACGGTAGAAGTCGTACATGTTGTCATCAATGGCATTGGCAATTATAAAGTTATCCTCATAGAACGCAACAGCGAGCCACGGAACCCTTAGTGTGATGGTGCCGTCGTCATTGAATTCGTAATTTTCTTCATTTACTATGCCCGAGGAGTTGGTGTAGAAGCTGCGGATATCCTCGTCCTGTTCATTCACCTGGTCATTATAGAACGGGGTCAGTTTCTCGGGCTGAGGGTCGATTGCGTCCACGGAGAATATGAAAAAGGCCTGGCGGCTGGGATAGAAACTTCGAGAGGTATTGATGACGATCTGTGCCGGATCCTGGTAGGCGATACTGTCTGCGGTGGCACCCTGAGCACCGAATTCCCCGGGAACGAACGTAGTGGCGGTCAGCGAGTCCTCGGTATTGCTGAAACGTACACTTAGCTGATACTCGCGCGTGGGCAGCACCTCGTGGCGAATATTGGTGACATACACGCCGATCGACCGGCGAACATAGGGAAACCGGCGTTCGATCGACCCGTCATCTTCATCCAGCAGCCGGACTTCCACATCGGCATCGTCGATGGCCACATCGCTGAACTGGTATTTCGCTTCGGCAGGAGCGGTGGTCGACAGGCGTACCTGGGGAAGTTGCCGGTTGGCCACCAGGTAAGCTTCCACCACATAGTCTTCTTCAAACTCATCCTGCGGGTAGAGTTCACATCCTGCGAAAAGGAACAGTAGCATCGGTATCGGGGTCAGGTACTTAATCATCGGGTCCTAGAAATTTACCGTATATGAAATGTTCGGGAGGATCGGTAACATGGATACCTCTTCCCGTTCAATTGGGTTCTCCTCCACGTTGAAATTGTAAAACCAGATGTTTCGCCGGGAGTAGACGTTGATCAGCTGGAGCTGCCACTGCGCGTCGGCGAGCCCGAGAAAGCTGCCGTTGCGGGTGAACCCGACATCGAGGCGGTGATAGGCGGGCAGGCGGGAAGCATTAACTTTGCCGATAATCAGGGCGTCAATCGGCTGCGATTCGGTCGGAAAATCGAAAGCCACAGTCCGCCCCACCGGTTTGGTATAGGCCTGCCCGGTGGCGTAGTTGAAAACGGCGGACGCCTGCCATCGCCGGCTGAGGCGGTAATTCAACACTACGTTGATATCGTGTTTGCGGTCGTACTTCGGTGGGAAAAAACGGGATTCCTGCGGCTGCCCGATCGGTGTGTTGAACCCGGGGTATTTCCTGCGCGACACGCTGAACGTATACCCCAAAAATCCGGTCAGGCGGCCCACTTGCCGTTCGAACATCACTTCGGCACCGTAGGCGTACCCCGTGCCAAACCGGAACAGCTCCGGGTAGTCGAGCCCGGCCACATCCGGTACGAAAGGATTCAGGTCAAACAGGTCTTCCATGGTGCGGTAGTACATCTCGAAATCCAGGCCATATCCCTCCCACGGCTGGGTTTTGGCACCTACTACGAACTGGTCACCAAATGAGGGTTCGACCCCTTCATCCGTGGTAAGCCAGGTGTCGAAACCGGAAAAAGCCTCGTTCGACACCAGCGTGAGAAACTGGTTGTACCGGCCGTAGGCCGCCTGCAGGCGTATCTGACCCACGGGCCGATATTCAAGCGAAATACGGGGAGCCAGCCGCCAGTAATCACCCTCGCTGAAACCGTTAACACGCAGGCCTGCCGTCACCTCGAACCGGTCGGAGATATTCCATTCATCCTGGAGATACAGGGAGGTATAATTGGTTTGTATGCGGTTGCTGAAGGTATCCTGCCCGTCAAACCGGTCCTGTATTTTCAGGGTCATGAGTCCGCTCCAGAACCCGGTGGAGATCGAATGCCGGTCGTTCGGCTGATACTCGATATCTCCCTTCACGGAAAAGTCATAGATGTTGTTCGACCGTTTGAATGGTGTTGTGGCGATATTAAACGACGGGAAATTGAAATACCGGGAACCGGTCACCGTAAAATTTGAAAATACCTTGTTGGAAAAGATGTGGGTCCAGGTGGTACTGTAGGTCTGATTCCCGTAATTCAGGTTGATACTGGCATCCTCGGCAAAAGGAAACCGCAGGTTATCCGTACCGGAATAAAACGCCAGCGAAAACTTGTTGTTGGGATTCGCATCGTAGTTGATCTTGCCGTTCAGGTCAAGAAAATAGAAACTTTCCGGGATGTTGTCCTGGCTTTGCTGGAGGATGGCCAGAATCGGCTCAAGCGTGGATCGGCGAACTGCCAGCATGTAGGAACCCTTGTCATAAGGCCCCTCTACCGAAAACCTGGAGGCCAGCAGCCCCACCGAGGCTGAGCCGGCAAACTCGTTTCGATTGCCGTCCTTGTTGTAGATCGTCAGTACCGATCCCAGCCGACCGCCGTATTCAGCCGGGTACCCCCCCTTGTAGAGGCGCACATCTTTGACGGCATCGGGATTAAAGGTTGAGAAGAATCCAAAAAAGTGGGTGGGGTTATAGACTGTGGTACGGTCCAGCAGAATCAGGGTCTGATCGGGACTGCCCCCGCGGATATAGAGCCCGCTGGAAAAGTCGGATGCCGCTTTCACCCCGGGAAGCAGCTGTACCGACCGGAACACGTCTGCTTCAAACACCGAGGGCACCTGCTTAATCAGTTCGGTTTGCACCTGGGCCACCCCGATATCTTTCTGCTCCTCTTTTTCCACCTCCGACTCCACCACGATCTCCTCCAGCTGCAGGCCCTCCGGGATCAGCTTAATATCCCTGCGCAGGCTTGCCCCGGGCTCCAGTGTGATTTTCTCCGAATAACTGCGATACCCGATATAGGAAACCACTAGCCGGTACTCCCCCGGTGCAATATCGGTAATCGTATAATATCCCGAGGTATTGGTTGATGTGCCCTTACGGGTGCCCTCCAGGGCGACGTTGGCGGCAATCAGCGTTTCTCCGGTTTCGGAATCGGTGATATAACCGTTAATAGAAGCGGGTTGCCGGGCTGATAATTGAACACAGGAAAACAGCAGGAGCAGGGTTCCTAAAGCAACAGTTCTCAAAATGAGCGGGATGTTTTCGGGATTGCGATTCGGGATGACGTACGACGAAACAAACATTAAGTTACAAGATTTTTGTTCCCGATAACTAATTAAAATTATATTAACCAGTAATGCGATTACCGGGTAAAAAAGTAAGCTTTTATGTCTTTCTGAACTTGTTTCAGGATCTCGCAAGGCCGATGCCTTTGAGTTCCGCTCGCAACAGCTCAACGCTCAGTGCCACTGCGAGATTTCGAGGGCTGTCGGAATCCGGGATGACGTAGAGGGCCTTCCCTGGTTTGTTGCCATCCAATCTAACCATTAAACGCGTTAAGCGGTGATCCACAGGGGGGGGACGTCGTTCCCGGAGAAAAAATATTCGTGACTGGATTTTGCCGATTTGGACTCCCAGTCCATTCCTTGCTCCTGAGGCATACCTCACCAATCGTAGTTTTTTCCAGACCCGGATCCATCCGGTTTTTTTCACACAAAAAGGAACATCTTGTTACCGGTGAAAAGAGCACGGAAATTTTTTGTGTAGGGGAACTCTGACTAGAACAATCCCCGACGGGTGTCGCACGGCATGCAGCCGGGTGCCTATCGGTTCAAAACAGAAGCTTTTGAAAAAAATAAGTTTGTCGAAAAATGGAGATGAAGATGTTCTGAAAGTTTTTTATCCTAAACTGGATCAATAAATATACCCGGGTTGCAATAATCCAGTTATTGCAAGTTCTGTGGTGTTAGGGGAAATTACAATAACAAGGGTAGATGAATCAGTCGGTATGGAGCAACAAAACATTATTTTTGTATTGTATCCCACCCAATCAGCTCGATACCAGTTGCTGCTTTCATCTATCATCCCTGCCAGTAAGTGGTACTGCAGTGCAGCACCCGACATTACGTTTCGTTCTTAAACTATAATTTTAAAATGGGATTAGATTTCCAGGGATACTAACTCTATATACTCTATATAATACGGATGAGTTGTTATCAACCTAAATAAAACTTAATAGCATGAATGAACAAATAAACCAGCGAAGACTTTTTCTAGGAAGTTGTTTTGCCCTTATAACAACGGCTTTTACGTTTGCCATACGGGCCGGAATTCTCCCGGAACTGGGGGATCAATTTGGGCTATCGGCTGAGCAACTTGGTTTTATAAATTCTATGTGGTTTTTGGGATTTCCCATCTCCATGGTTCTGGGGGGTATTTTTTATAATTCCCTCGGTCCCAAAAGGATTATGCAGTTTGCCTTTTTTGTGCATACGGCAGGCATCATATTGACGATTTATGCCGGGGGATATGCCACACTCCTGATATCCACCTTGCTGATCGGCCTGGGCAACGGCTGTACGGAAGCGGCCTGTAACCCGATGATCGCCGATGCCTACGAGGGCAACATGGTGGACAAAATGTTGAACCGATTTCACATGTGGTTTCCCGGCGGGATCGTGCTGGGCAGCCTGATCTCGAAATTCATGACCGATTTTGCGCTCGGTTGGGAAGCACAGATGTGGATTATCATGATTCCGACCATTACCTATGCCGGCCTGTTCTGGGGACAGAAATTCCCCGAGCCCAAGCTGGAGGAAATGAAGTCGCTTAAGGAGAACATCAAGGCGCTGACCAATCCGGTCTTTCTGTTCGTGTTCTTCTGCTTTGCACTGACCGCTATTTCGGAGTTCGGCCCCCAACAGTGGGTGGAAATCGTGCTGTCTCAAAGTGGTGCCAGCCCGATGATCATTCTGGCCCTGGTAACGGGACTGATGGCTGTGGGACGCTTTTTTGCCGGACCTGTAGTAAAAGCGCTCGGACAACCGGGTGTACTGCTGGGCGGAGCGATATTTGCCACTATCGGTACCTACCTGTTTAGCGTATCAACTGGGGTTATGGCCTATGTGGCAGCTATCTTTTTTGCCATAGGAATCTGTTACTTCTGGCCGGTTATGATCGGTACGGGAGCCAAACGGGCACCCAAAACCGGTGCACTCGGACTGTCACTGCTGGGGGCTATGGGCATGTTTTCCACAGCGATCTTTCAGCCTATCATCGGTGGATGGATTGACTCCAATCGTGCGATCTATTCTGAACAGGGACTGACAGGCTCCGAGCTTGAGCTGGCTGCCGGGCAGGCCACACTGGCAGATATGACTCTTTTCCCGGGCA
>JAWVZC010000024.1:0-20762 GCA_033722415.1 Balneolaceae bacterium
GAAGCCGAACACCTGAAGGAGGACATGAACCAGATCCTCGATTACATGGACGACCTGTCGGAAGTGGATACGAGCGATGTGGAGCCGCTGGAACACGTCACCGATCTGGAGTACAGGTTCCGTGAAGATGAAGCGAAGGAGCCGGCAGACCACGAAGATGCCCTTAAAAATGCCCCCGATGCCGATACCGATTATTTTCGGGTTCCAAGAGTCATCGAATAAACATGAGCGCAAAAAGCAACGCTGTCTCTGTTAACGAAGATTTCATCACCTCGCTGCCGGAGCGCAAACAGCACCTGCTGGCCTTGCTGATTATCCTGGTGCTTCCGTTTGTTCTGTTTGATGACGCTACAATCGGCGGCAAGCAGTTCATGGGTAACGATACTCTGCAGTGGCGTGCCGGGGCCGAATCCATTTTTGAGTACCGGGAGGCAAATGACGGGGAGGAGCCGCTGTGGGCCACCAACATGTTTTCGGGAATGCCCGCATACACTATCTCCGTAAACAAGTCGGTGCCCCACCTGGACAACCTGATAAAAACACTGTTTGACAGTATATATCCAGCGGTCCATTACTGGATCCTGCTCGCCGGTGTGTACCTGCTGCTGATCCTGATGAATGTTCGACCCCTGGCCGCCCTGCTCGGTTCCATCTTCATCGGCTTCACAACCTATATCCCGATCATCCTGGGCGCGGGACACAATACCAAGTTTATAGCCTACGCTTTTATCCCCTGGATTTTCGTCGGGTACCGGCTGCTGACGAAAAGTGATAACAAACTGCTCAGTTTTGCGCTATTTGCCATCGCGCTGACCCTGGAATTCCGCGCGGGGCACCCGCAGGTCACCTACTACTTTTTCTACCTTCTCGGGTTTTGGTGGCTCTATGATACCTGGAAGGCCTATAAAAGTGACAAAATGTTCTCCTGGATGAAAACCACCGGGCTAGTGGCCCTGGCCGGAATCCTCGGTTTTGCCGGTAACGCCCAGCAGTTCTGGCGTTTCATGGAGTATTCACCCTACAGCATACGGGGCGGGTCCGCCCTTTCGGAGGGCAGCGGCGGCCTCGGCCTTGATTACGCCTTCCGATGGTCGCAGGGGCTCGGCGAACTGCTGACCCTGATCATTCCCGGCCTCTTCGGCGGATCCTCCGGTGAGGCCTACTGGGGCCCGAAACCGGGCACAAGCGGCCCCCACTACCTCGGAGCCGTTGCATTTATCCTGGCCCTGATCGGCATGCTGAGATCCCATCGGAAATCAAGATACCTTTTTTTCGGCGTCGGCATGCTGACGCTCCTGTTCTCGCTGGGACGCCATTTCGAGCTCTTCAACCGGCTTTTTTTCGAGTATATGCCCTATTTCAACAAGTTCCGGACGCCGGAGATGTGGCTGATCGTCACGGTGTTCTGCTTTTCAATAATAGCGGTCTACGGGGTCGAATATCTTTTCCGGCTGACCAAAAGAAAAACCGGGAGGATCCGGCGACTGATGCTCCCCCTCGGGGTAGCCCTGGGGATCGGACTCGTTTTTGCCCTGGGCAGTGATGCCCTCCTGTCGTACGAGAAGCCCAGAGAGCGGGAACAGTTTGCCCGGCAGGTGGCACAGGGTAATAATCTGCCGACTTCCAATCCGCAGGTTCAGCAAGCCGTGGACAATTTCATGAACAGCAAGCTGAAACCGCAGCGCAAGGAGATCGCGAAGAACGATTCGATACGGTACCTTGTGCTGGCCCTGCTCGCAAGTGGTCTGATCATCGTTTTTGTCAAACAGAAAATCAGTGCCGGTGTTTTCCTGCTGGGTCTCGTCGTTATCGCATCGTACGACCTGTTGACCGTGGGCGACCGTTATACAAATGAAGAGAACATGGTCAGCGAGGCGGTGGAGCTGGAACGAGCCATCCAGCGGCAGCAGCGCCCGATGGACCAGTTCCTGCGGGAACATGTGGACAGCGGCCAGGGATGGCCATACCGGGTGTTCCCGCTGGGAGACAACCCGTTTAACAACGCCATTCCCAGCTATTTTTATCCCACCATCGGAGGCTACTCCGGGGCCAAGCTGAGCTATTACCAGGACATGATCGACAATTTTATCCTGAATGAACAGGGAGGATTCCGGACACCGCTGCCGATGCCGATCCTGGATATGCTGAATGTGAGGTATATCACCTATCCCCAGCAACTCCCGTTCGAGGGATTGACCCAGGTATATTCGGGAGACGACGGCTACATCTATGAAAACAGTTCCGTTCTGCCGAAGGCATTTTTTGTGGATTCGGTACGAACAGTGAGTTCGGCACGCGCCGCCATCGACGCCATGCAGCCGATTGCGTCGTTTGATCCCTCCAGCGTGGCCGTGGTAGAGGGCGAGCCGGGAGCCAACATCGAACCGGATACCGCCGCAACAGTTGAGGTCACCTATTACGACGACCGGAGGATTGAACTGGAAACAGACAGAAACACACCGGGCTTCCTGGTACTCAGCGAGGTGTACTACCCGAAAGGATGGGACGTTTCCGTTGACGGACAACCCACCGAAATGTATAAAACCAACTATGTACTGCGGGGCATAAACATTCCGGCGGGCGATCACACCGTGGAGATGGAATTTAATCCCATCTCCTATATCTGGGGCGGGCGTATCGCCTGGGCTTCCAACCTTATACAGTGGAGTATCGCGTTATTCGGTCTTCTTGCGTTATACCGGCGTGCAAATAGCCCGGACCCCGAAGTACCGGAGCAGGCAGGCGGCAAGGAAACCTGACAAGAGGCGGAACCACCCGGCTGATAACTAGCTCTTCACCTGGTATGAACAGAAATGCCCTTTTGGTAACATACTACTGGCCGCCCAGCGGCGGTGCGGGCGTCCAGCGCCCCCTGAAATTTGCCAAGTATCTGCCGCGGTTTAACGTAATCCCGTTTGTGCTGACCGTGGAGAACCCCACCTATCCCATCATCGATGAAACCCTGGTAGAAGATGTTCCCGATGAGGGAAGGGTATTCCAAT
Source organism: Balneolaceae bacterium (assembly GCA_033722415.1). Taxonomy (GTDB): domain Bacteria; phylum Bacteroidota; class Rhodothermia; order Balneolales; family Balneolaceae; genus JAMQKA01. The sequence continues at coordinate 3,003 of JAWVZC010000024.1, forward strand.
CCAAAACCTGCGAACCGTTTTCCCTCTACGCCCGGCTCACCGGGAGATCGGTGGAAGATTCCACCAAGCCGACGATCCAGCTTGCCTCCGGCGGATGGAAAACGAAACTGAGCGCCTGGATACGCTCCAACCTGTTCCTCCCGGATGCCCGGGCCGGGTGGCTGCTGACAGCCCGTCACAAGGCACTGGAGATCACCCGGAACCACAAGATCGATACTATTATCACCACCGGTCCCCCCCACTCGGTTCATTTTGCGGGCAGGTATGTCAAAAAGCAGACCGGTATACAGTGGATCGCCGATTTCCGCGATCCCTGGACCGGGGTTTACTACAACAAGCTGATGCCGCGAACACGGCTTGCTTCTGCTATCGACAAGAAAATGGAACGATCGGTCCTGTCTTCGGCCGATGAGGTGATCGTTATTTCCGATTCAATGGCCGATATCCAGCGGGATATCCTGGCACGCCCCTACCATGTAATCCCGAACGGCTTCGACCCGGATGATTTTGACATTCCCGCGGATGACCCTGAATACGACGGGAACCGAGGGGAAAATAGTCGGTTCCTGATCCGGTTTGTCGGCAGCGTACGGGACGGGGCCATACCGGAGGGATTTCTGAAAGCGCTGGCGGCGGTTCAAGATCGATCGAAATTCAGGATGGAGTTTATCGGCAATGCCCATCCCTCCCTGCAGCGATGGATCGAGAGGCTGGGACTGCAGGATTCCGTCGAGCTTAAATCGTATGTGCCGCATGAGGAGGCGATCCGGGCCATGTGCCGGGCCGACCTGCTGCTGCTCAGCATCTCCAAAACGCCGGGGAGCGAGCTTATTCTCACCGGCAAGCTGTTTGAATACCTGGGCTCGGGTACCCCCGTGCTTTTCCTGGGAACCACCAGCGGTGACGCCGCCGATGTAATCCGGGAGGTCGGCCAGGGTGCCTGTTTTGAACATGACCAGGTACGGGAGATCACGCGGTTCCTGGAGGAGTTTGACAGCACTATCGCCCGGTCGTTATCGAAACCGCGCGGCGACCGGCAGCATCCCTACTCCCGCATACGTCTTACCGAGCAGCTGGCTGAACTGATTCATCACCGTTAGTACACCCTTGCCATGGATCCCCGTATCGCATATGTACTGCAAACGTTTCGAGCGTTGTATGACGTACCGGATGAGATACAAATACTTTATGGAGACCTGCCGTCCGCGGCCAACAAACTGGTGCGCGTTAAAAGTCATGCGGGCACCTTCTTTGATCAAGAACATGACCTAAACCCCGAGCAACTGGTATTCAGGCAGTGGTACGACCGACAAATTCCCTTTCTTTTTGAAGATTCGGATCAGAATGCGATCATCGAACAATCCGGTGACGAGGTGATCGTGAATTACGACATCATTGCTGCCGCATTCTACTTCCTGAGCGGATGGCAGGAGTTCGTGACCCCGAGCCAGGACTATGCGGACGGTCGGTTTCCCTACCGGCAGAGCCTTCAATACCGGCTGGATCAGCCCGCCGTTCCCTGGGTGAACTACTATTTTGACATCCTGAAAAGAGCGGTGGAACTGGCATTTGAAATTGAGCTGTATGCACGCAGGGGAGAAACGGATTTTCACCTGGCCGTTACCCACGATATCGATACGCTGTTTTCCGGATGGTACCAGGAGTGCTACCACGCAATCAGGCACGGTAATATCCTGCAGCCGTTTCGCATTCTGGCTGAACGGAGTGGCGGTCCACAGGGTGATCCCTGGTACAACCTCACATGGCTCTACAGCCTTGTCCGTGATATGAAAGCCAACGCCACGTTTTATTTCCTGGCGGAGACTACCAGCGTTGACGGGAATAAACAGGCCGATTACCGTCTGGACGATCCCCTGCTGAGAGATCTGGTACATAACCTGCAGCAGCGGGGGGCGGAGATTGCCATCCACGGATCTATCGGAAGTCACCTGGACAGCAGCCGGCTGAAATCAGAGATGCAGCAACTCGATGCGGCCGTCACCGGCGGGCGCTTCCACTACCTCTATTACGATATCCGCAATACACCAACGGTACTGCGGGAGTCCGGTCTGCAGCACGACTCCACCCTCGGCTTTGCGGAGCAGGCGGGGTTCCGGAATGCATATGCGCATCCGTTCTACCTGTATGATCTCCAACACAACGAGCGCACCGACATCCTGGAAATTCCGCTGGTCATTATGGATGCCACGCTGCACCACCGGCAGTATATGAACCTCGACCCGGAAGAGGGGCTGGTCCGATCCCTTGAAATAATGGAGGAGCTCCGGAAATTTCACGGTGCGGCTGCCATTCTGTGGCACAACAGCTATTTTTCCGATTTCAAATACCGGGGATGGGGCGAAGTGTTTATCGAACTGCTGCATTACTGCAGGGACCAGGGCGGAGCCGCCGTATCCGCCTCTGAACTTGTTCCTCATTATTCGATTTAGTCCTTTTTTGAACTATCCATTTGCACCTTGGGTATGGCACCATCGGAAGAAAACTCTATTTTATATTAATAACCGGTACCTGACAGCCGTCTGCGGTCTACCGTCATCAGTCTATGGTCAGTATAACCTGAAACGACAACTAATCATCGATCAGCCATTGCGTAAAACACTCCACGCCCTGTACCTGGAGTTCAATAAGCTTCTCGGTATTACCGAACGGTGGTACGCGGGCTCCGATGACGATCGGCAACTATCCCACAGGCCGGTGTTCATTCTGGGGGCACCCCGCTGCGGATCCACGCTGCTGTACCAGGCGATGGTCACGGCCTTCGACTTCTCCTTCCTTTCCAATGCCCACTGCCTGCTTCACGGGGCTCCCTGGATGGTAGAATGGCTGCTGACCCCCTCAACCCGTTACCGGGCCAGCAGCTATCGATCAACATACGGTTCAGTGGAAGGATGGTCCGCACCCAGCGAATGCGGCGACTTCTGGTACCGGTTCTTCCCGCGCAAGCCTCAGCATGTTCCTATCGAGCACTGCAGCGGGAATACCCTTAAAAACCTGAGAACTTCGTTCAGATCCCTGGAAAAAGCTTCCGGGAAACCGGTACTTATCAAAAATCTTGTGAATACGCTGCGGCTGGAACCGATTATGCGGGCGTTCCCGGAAGCGCTGTTTCTGGTGCTGGAGCGGGAGCAGAAAGATATTGCCCACTCCATCCTGGAAAGCCGAAAAAATCGGGCGGGCTCCTACGAAGCATGGTTCTCGCTGGAACCTCCCGGTATCGAACAGCTTCGGAAGAAACCGGTGGTGGAGCAGGTTGTCGGTCAGATTCGTGCCTCCTACCGGTCTATTGCGGAGGCCGAGCAGATGGCCCCCGGCCAGTTTTATCACCTTACCTATGAAGATTTCTGCAGCAATCCGGAACGGGAGCTTCACGATATCGCCGCTTTTTTCGAGAAGCAGGATGCCGAACTGCCGCTCTCCGGCCCCGTACCGGACCCGTTCGAGCGCCGGTCAGAAATTCGTATTGATAAGAAGTTGTATAATGAGCTTCTTCAATACCTGGAAAACCAGAACGAACAGCACTGATGAGCGAATCCACGGAACCGATTCCACAGACCTACTGTATATTTCAGCAACCCTGGTGGCTCGAAGCGGCGGCCCCGGGATCGTGGGATGCCGTCGAAATCCGGAAAAGCGGGCAGTTACAGGCACGACTCCCATACATGATCAAACGTAAAATGGGGCTGACCCTGCTGATGATGCCACCGCTGACCCAGACGCTCGGTCCCTGGTTTGCCGACATGCCCGGCAAATACGCCACCCGCCTGTCTAAGCAGAAAAAGCTTTATCAGAAACTCTACGAACAACTACCGCCATTCGACTACTATAAGCACCATTTTCACTACAAGATCGACAACTGGCTGCCGCTGCACTGGGAGGGTTTTGAACAGACCACCCGGTATACGTATGTGCTGGAGGAGCTTTCAGATCTTGATACCATTTGGAACGGTTTTGAAGGCAGCACTCGGCGTGAAATACGCAAGGCGCGGGATCAGCTTGAGATAAGCCGGGAAGACGATCCCCGGCTGATGTGGAAGATGCATCGCAAGACCTTTGAACGGCAGGATGAGGAACCGGGAACCACATTCAACCAGTTTAAACGGATAGACGAAGCCTGCAAACGGCGGGAGGCCCGCACCATTTTTGTCGCACGCGATGCTCAAAACCGGGTCCACGGTTCGCTCTACCTGGTGTGGGACCGTCGCTCCGCCTACTACCTGATGGGGGGCGCCGACCCCGAACTGCGCACCAGCGGGGTTTCCAGTCTGCTGATGTGGCGGGCAATTCAGTTCGCATCTGAAGTGACCCAGCGGTTCGATTTTGAGGGCTCCATGATCGAGCCGATCGAGCGATTTTTCCGCGGGTTCGGTGCCCGGCAGAAGCCCTATTTCCGGGTTACCAAAATGAGCCGGCGCATGCGGCTGCTGATGAATGCGCGTGACACGTTCCGTAATCTCCTCAGATCCTGATCACCCATGAAAAGTGCCACCTCCAAAATATTTACACTTTTCAAACAGAGCATCACCTACAGCGCCGGCAATTTCCTGAACAAGTTCCTGCTCTTCCTGATGGTCCCCCTTTACGCGGAATTCATCCTTCCGGAAGACCTGAGCCTGCTGGAGATCCTGGACCCGGCCGAACAGTTTATCTACGGGGTTCTCAATCTCGGGATGGTCCACGCATTCTATCGCTTCTACAACAAGCAGGAATCCGAAGAGCAGCGAAAAAAAGTAATTTCTACCGTCTTCTGGTTTATCACGTTCATGGCAATCCTGGTGGTGCTGATGCTTTACCTGTTTGCGGATCCGGTGATCGACCTGCTGCTGCCCGCCCACTCCCTCGCCCGGATCTGTTACCTGCTCACGCTGGCAAGCCTCTTTTTCAGGTACTACAACCTGGTGGCCTCGGCCTATCTCAACTCCACCGAGCAGGCGCGCCGCTACTCGATCTGGAATATTGCCGGTACCGCCATCTTTTGCTTCTACAACTTCTATTTCCTGTTTTTCCGGGAGGCCGAGATCGATGCCGTTTTCGAGGCACGGGTATTCAGCATGATCCCCGTTAACCTGGTGGGAATCTGGGCATGCCGGTCAAGCATTTCGTTCTCTTTCGATCTGCGGCTGCTGAAGAAGATGCTCGGCTTCTCCTATCCCTTTATCCTCTCTGCCGCCGCCTACCCTATTCTTAATTACGTCGACCGGTGGATGCTCAGTGAACTGGCCAGTCCGGAAGCAACCGGTGTCTACGGCATGTCGTACCGGTTCGGCATGATTCCCGGGATGCTGCTGGTGCAACCCTTCCTGAAAGCGTGGCGCCCGTTTATTTATAATTATGATGACGAGGAGACCCGACAGGTCGTATACCAGCGGATACTGCTCTATTATACGCTGGTTGGGGCAGTACTCTGGCTCGGGCTCTCGGTCTACAGCCGGGAACTGATCGTATTGTTTACTTCAGAGGCCTACTACGACGGGCATGTGATCATCCCCTACGTGGCGTGTTCCCAGCTGTTCTACGGGCTCGGCTGGATTGTGGTCGCCGGGCTGGCTGTCAAGGACAAAACCTTTTTTATCGGGTTTTGCACGTTTCTGGCGGGCCTGCTGAACATCCTGCTGAACTATCTATGGATTCCGGAATACGAGATCCTGGGGGCGGCCTATGCCACCGTGGGAGCCTTCCTGATGATCTTCCTGGGGTATGCGATTTACTCATATATCAAACTAAGACTGAGCTGGCCGATTACCCGATTCGTATCGATGATCCTGTTTGCCTGGGCCTCTTTCTACGTCATCTCATTTATCCCTGTAGAACAATTCTGGATTGGTATATTATGGAAGGCCCTGGCCCTGCTTTGCCCGATCGTACTGCTCGCTTACATGGCGGGCCTCAACCTGTTTAAACTTAACGAGATTAGTTCGCTCCTGGCCGGTGATGAACCATCAAATCAGCAGGAGAATTAGATGAACAACAGCCAAATTACACTGCACCTGAGTGAACGACCGGTAATGAAATGGACCCATCATGAGAGGGTGCATGTCTGCGGGTACGCATTCCTCGACGAAGTCAGGCTGGAGGGTCGGGCGTTCGCCGAACAGGTCGGCCGGTATGCCGGGCAGCAGCAGTGGGATACCCTGCTGCAGAAGATGAACGGTTTTTTTGCTATCGTGTATCATGATGAAAATCAGCTGTTTGCGGCTACAGACCGCATTCGTAGCATCCCGCTCTTCTACGCAGAAAATGAGGGGAGGGTGTACCTCTCGGACCGCGCTGAATGGATACGTTCGGAATGTGGTTTCACGACGATGGATCATTGCTCATCCGCGGAGTACCTGGTAACAGGTTTCGTTACCGGAGGCAACACGCTCTTCCCGGAACTTCATCAGCTTAAGGCCGGGACATACCTGCAGGCTGGCCATTCGGTTCGGGACAACGACCGACATTTTAAAACAAACCGTTATTTTGAGTTCCTCAGGGACAGCATTAACCGCGATACGGAAGCGCAAAAAATTGAGCAGCTTCACGCCACGCACCGCTCGGTTTTTGAACGGCTGGTGGAAACGCTGGAGGGGCGCCGGGCCGTCATTCCCCTCAGTGGTGGCTTCGACTCCCGGCTGATCGCCGTTATGCTGGAGGAGATCGGGTACGACAATATTCAATATATCTCCTACGGCAAGCCGGGCAACTGGGAATCACGCATTTCTAAGGAGATAGCCGAACATTTCGACCGCCCCTGGTTCTTCATTCCGGAGAGCCGAACCAGCTGGTACGACTGGTTCCACAGCCCGGAACGCAGGGAGTACGCGGCATATTCCGAACAGCTCTCCTCCTACGCACATATCCAGGATTTCCCGGTCGTCTGGCAGCTTAAAAAGAACAGCCTGGTGCCGGATGACAGCGTCTTCATCCCGGGCCACTCCGGCGGGCTAATGTCCGGCAGCCACGTCCCCTCCCGTTTTCTGTCGCGATCATCTGTTTCCGGGGAACTGCTGCTCAACCATATCCTGAAAAAGAATTACAGCGGGTGGAACTGGCAGAAGAGCGACGTTAATTACAGGGAACCGTTCCGGAATAAAATCGATTCGCTTATCGACCTCCCGGATCACACCTCCCCGAACGATGCCGCTGATCGCTACGAAAACTGGATCTGGCAGGAACGACAAGCCAAGTATATTGTGCCGTCCGTGATGGTCTACGAATTCTGGGGGTATGAATGGCGCATTCCACTATGGGATAACGACATGATGGCGTTCTGGCTCCATATCTCCGCCGATGAGCGCCAGGGACGAGCCCTCTACAAAAAATATATAGAGAAAAAGCTGAAACTGCCGGTAATCGAAGCGAATTCGCCCAAGCTCGCTAAAGCATGGAACCGGTTCAATACCTTTGCCAATCCACAGTATGGACGATTCAACGGGAACCGTTCACTGCTAAAGGCACTGTCAATACGGGTCGGTGATATTGCGAATCTGGATAAGATCCCGTTCGATTTTATACCGCACTGGCGGCCCATTCAGTTCCAGAAAATGACTTCGCTCTGTTCCCTTCGATACCTGGATGAGATTCGCAGTCGCACCGATTCCGACATAGCCCCGTTCGAATAGGGAATCCTCGTTGTCTGCCCGGGGATGAATATCATTTACGACGGGTTGCCGGCAAAACCCGGTTATCGGCCCGTTTGGCTGCCAGTTTCTTTCTATATTCCCGGGTACCATTGGTCATTTGTAATAAAGGGGTATTTCCCACGAGAATTTTTTCTGAAATTGTGCAATGCCATGGCAAGCAGAAAGTTACCCTGGTTGAATAACCGGTAACGGGCTGCGAAACTGTTCTTCCGACAATTATTGGGTTTGGAGGTGGAAATTATCCGCTCAACGTATCCCTATACGTTTCGCTTGTGATTACCACGTTGCCTTGCTGACGAACCAATTTCTTGGTGAGAAATACAGGCTAAACAGGTGAAAATACGTTTCCATCCCGATTCCCAAAACGTCTTGCGGTCAAACCATTTGCTTGGTGAAAAATGCAGGCTGGAAGATCCAGGCCGGCCGCTCCCGAAAATTTAACTTTCCCGAGGAACAGCATATTGGGTGTAATCGTCCGCCAGAGTATTCAGAACACCGTAATCGCCTATGTGGGGGTAGTCCTTGGGATTGTATCGACGATCCTGCTCTATCCCCGCGTATTGACACCCGATCAGTACGGGCTCACGCGAATCTTGGTTTCACTGACCGCCGTGGCAGCCCAGTTTGCCCACCTGGGCATGAAAAATACCATTACCCGCTACTTCCCCCATTTCAAAAATACCCCGGCGGGCAAGCAGGGATTACTGTTTCTCACGCTGGTCGTTCCGCTGGCCGGATTTCTCCTATTCTGCCTTCTCTTTTTTCTGTTTGAGGACCAGCTGCTTTACTACTACCGGGACCAATCCCGGCTGATCCAGCAGTACCATCTCTACCTGCTGCCGCTCGTGGGAGTCGTGCTCTATTACGAGGTACTCAACAGCTACGTGCGCGCCCTGAAAGACTCAGTGACCGGGTCTTTCCTGAACGAGGTGCTGGTTCGTTTCCTGATAATCATCGTACTGCTCCTTTACTGGTACGGGTGGTTCGATTTCACCGTTTTTATGATGCTGTTTGTTCTTGTCTACAGCCTGGAACCGGCCGTGCTGCTGGTGTACCTCTACCTTCGAGGTGAACTGATCCTGCGCGTACCGTTCCGGGATGACAGCAAGCTGTTTGTATCACGGATTGTCTCGTTCGGAACGTACACCATGCTCGGCGGACTTACCACCATGCTGGTAAGCAATATCGATATCCTGATGCTCGGGGCGTTGTCGAACCTGGCGGATGCCGCGGTGTATGCCATCGCTTTCTACGTCAGCATCGTTATTGAGATACCCAAGCGGTCGATCGCCAAAATCGCCACTCCTGTGATCGCCGACCTGATGAAAGAGGAGCACTACGAGCGGATCAGCAACCTCTACACACGCACGGCACTGAACCAGCTGATCGCCGGCAGCCTGCTGCTTATCGGCATCTGGGCCAATATGCACAACCTGCTTCATTTGCTCCCGGCTGAGTACCACGGCGCCGAATGGCCGATCATCATAATCGGGTTCGCGAAACTGATTGATATGGGGGCGGGGCTCAACGGGCAGATCATCCTGAATTCCGAGCATTACCGGTTCGACCTCTATACCATGATCCTGCTGGTCCTGCTCACGGCAGCAGCCAACTACCTGCTGATCCCGCTATTCGGCATCACCGGGGCCGCCATAGCCACCGCGTTATCAATCTTTTTTTACAACCTGGTAAAATACCTCTTTGTCTGGATTACATTTTCCATGCAGCCGCTACGCCGGAACGCCCTCGGGATACTTCTTATCGCATCCGGCTGCCTGCTGATTTCTTTTCAGATCCCGTTTATCCTGAATGTAGTGGTAGATATCGCGGTGCGTTCCCTGTTGATTACTTCTGTTTTTCTGGGATTAATCCTTATGTTTGACCTCTCTGAAGATGTCAAGCTAGTTATCCGCCGGCTCCTGGTTCAAATAAAATCACTTACATGATAACAGAGTATATCGAAGGTATATGAGCATAAGCCACGAGGAACTCAACCGCAAGCGTTCGGAGGCCTACCGGAAGTCAGCCGATCAGGAAAATTTCCTGTACCGTTTCAACGAGTCGCTGGTGGAATTTGAACGGCAACAGTACCGGCAGATCGAACCGGAATATCCCTTCCTGTTTGTCATCGGACTGCCGCGCTCCGGGACCACCCTGCTGAGCCAGCTGATTGCACACTGCCTGGATGTCGGATTCATCAACAACCTGGCAGCCCGGTTCTGGAGGGCACCGGTTACCGGGATACGCTTTGCCCGAAGCGTACTGGATGAGGAGCCATTCAAAGCGTTCCAATCGCATTACGGGGCCACCGAAGAGCGGGCGGATATCCATGAATTCGGGTACTTCTGGCGCCACTGGCTGAAAAAAGATTCATTTGAAAATATCAAGAACGCCCGGGAGATCGAGCCGAAGATCGACTGGCAGGGACTTAGGCTGGCCCTGGCCAACATGCAGCGGCAGTTCGGACGGCCGATGGTGTTCAAAAACATCTTTGGCTCATACCATATGTCTCAACTGGACAACCTGCTGAAACAGACCCTCTGGATCTACATTGAACGCGATCCGCTTGATACCGCCATTTCCATACTGCGGGCCCGGCAAAAATATTATGATGATCCGAGCACTTGGTGGAGCTATGTACCGCCGGAGTACGAGAAAATCATCGATAAGGACTACCGGCACCAGATAGCAGGCCAGATCCACTACCTCAAACAATTTTTCCACCGGGAACTGGATAATCTCGATCCCGCCGGCAGGGGGCTTACCGTCCATTACCAGGACCTGGCGCAATCACCAAACCGCGTGCTGAATACGATCAGGAAACGAGTACAATCACTGTATGGACATGACATTCGGGTAAGTCAACCAGCACCGGAACAGTTTGAATATCGGAGGTACGAAAACAGCAAACAGGAGAAACAAAAATTCAAGGAGATCCTGGAAAGATTTGGTGAATAATCCTTGCATCCGGCAAGTGTCACCCGTTTTCTAGATGCATCACTCAAAACCAAGGACTCACAACACGCGACTCAACAATATGCCACCTGAATCCCCGATTGTTGCAATCCATCAACCCAACTACATTCCCTGGCTGGGATATTTCTACAAAATGTGGGAGAGCGATATTTTTGTGCTCCTCGATGCGGTACAATACCCGCGGGGCCAGAGTTTTGCGAATAGAAACCGCGTAAAAACACACAACGGCACCACCTGGCTCACGATACCGGTTTCCACCCCCCCGGGCAAGAAAGGGAAGGCCCCCTACACCGATGTGGAGTTTGCCGGACTCAAGTGGAAACGAAAGCACCTGCGCACCCTCCAGATGAACTATAAAAAGGCGGATTACTACGAGGAGGTGTACCCGATGCTGGCCGAAGATATCGAGCGACATACCGACTTTGTGGAGCTGAATATTTCGCTGATCAAAAAGATTGCCACGTACCTGGAGATCGACACCAGGCTGATCCGGCTTTCAAACCTGCTTGATGAATTCGGGGAAAAAACCATGCTCATAATCGATATTTGCAAAACGCTGAAGGCGGATACCTATCTTTCAGGAACCGGGGGTGGAAAGGAATACAATGATGAGGAACTGCTCAACAAAAACGGTATCACGTTGCAGTACAGCCAGTTCGAACACCCGGAATACCCGCAGCTCTGGGGAGAATTCGAGCCGAATTTATCAATAATCGACCTATTGTTTAACTGCGGACCCAAAAGCGGGGACATTCTTTGGGGATAGCGGTCAGCGGTCAGCGGTCAGCGGTCAGCGGTCAGCGGTCAGCGGTCAGCGGTCAGCGGTCAGCGGTCAGCGGAAAAGCTGTTTTATCCATTTCTACTTGTCAAACTTTATTAAGCATACTCGTAATTTTTAATTTAATTCCGCGTAAACGAATGTCTGAGTTGAAATAAGAATGATATTCTGACAAACTACTACCTGTAACTGAACCCTGTACACTCTCTGCCGATCATTGTATCTTTGGCAACGAATCCAACACAGGTATTACAGAAAACTTAAATCAACGCCGGAATAATCGTCCATGGACGAACTACATATTTATAATTCTCTTTCCCGGGAAAAAGAACTGTTTGAACCGATCAAGGATGGATTCGTAGGCATGTATGTTTGCGGTCCCACCGTATACGGGGATCCTCACCTGGGACACGCCAAGAGTTATGTCTCATTCGATATCGTTGTCCGTTACCTTCGCTACCTGGGCTACAAGGTCCGATACGTGCAAAACATCACCGATGTGGGGCACCTTACCGACGACGCCGACCAGGGGGAAGACAAGCTGGAGAAACAGGCGCAGATCGAAAAGCTGGAACCGATGGAGATCGCCGAGAAGTACACCTACAACTATTTCCGGGACATGGACAAGCTGGGCGTGCAGCGACCGGACATCTCACCGCGGGCCACCGGACATATTCCCGAGCAGATCGAGATGGTGAAGAAACTGCTGGAAGAGGGACACGCCTATGAAGTGGACGGTAATGTCTATTTCGATGTCTCCTCCGACGGCGAATATGGGAAACTGAGCGGGCGTGATGTTGAGGAGCAGGAATCCGGCACGCGTATCGAGACGGCGGGTGACAAACGGGATCCGAAAGACTTCGCCCTCTGGAAAAAGGCGGATGACGGGCATATTATGAAGTGGAACTCTCCCTGGGGATGGGGTTATCCCGGCTGGCACCTGGAGTGCTCGGTGATGTCCACGAAATACCTCGGGCACAATTTCGATATTCACGGTGGCGGGCTCGACAACATTTTTCCCCACCACGAGTGTGAAATTGCGCAGAGCGAATGCGCATTCCACGAACCGTTCGCCAACTACTGGATGCACAACAACATGGTGACCCTGAACGGGCAGAAAATGGGCAAATCGCTCGGCAACGCGATCTCGCTGGACGAGTTTTTCCGGGGGGATCACGAGCTGCTCTCCCGGGCGTGGGACCCACAGGTGATCCGCTTTTTCCTGCTGCAGAGCCACTACCGCAGTACCACCGATTTTACGGAAGAGGCCCTCGGCAGCGCCGAGCAGGGACTCCGGAATCTTCAAAACATAATCCAAACGATTGAGCAAACGGAACCCGGGAAAGGAGCCCCGTTTGATATCGATACACTGGCCGGTGAACTTGAGCAGCGTATGAACGACGACTTTAACACGGCCCAGGCGATCGCCGTTCTGTTCGAAAACCTGAAAAAACTGCGCAAACAGATCAACAGCAGTGATGCCCCCTCAAACCTTGACGAAGTCAAAACACTCCTGGAACATTTCGTGGATGGCGTTCTGGGAATCTGGCCGGGAGAGGAGGAGGCCGCGGAAATCGATAACAAAACCGAGGAGCTGATTGAACTTCTGATCGATCTTCGCGCCGAAGCCCGAAAGCAGAAAAACTTTGAACAGGCTGACAAAATCCGGGATGAACTGAAAGAGATGGGGATCGAACTGATGGACAACCCCGACGGAACTGCTTATGAAATCACCTGATCGGTGATGAGAGTGACTACATGCGTAACCGGAAAATCAGCACTTACTTCCTGTTAAAATGTCATTGTTATTCTACTCAATACTAACCATCCAGGACTCACGACCTGCTACACAAAACTAATTTATGCAATCAACCGACTATTTTATCTGGGACGCCGATCCCAGCGTTTTTAATCTCGGTACCGTGGAGCTGCCGTTTCCGGTTGCCATCTGGGGGCTAGTACTCGCGGTGGCAGCTATCATCTATGGGTTTTCAAAGCTCGAAAAGCAGAAACCGGAGGGTAAAGAAGAGCCGGCGGGATGGAAGATTCTGGCACTGATTGCCGGTGCTTTCGTCGGCGGGCAACTCCTGTTTTTGATTCTTCCCTCCCCGACAATCAGCCAGATAGGTCCGATTCAGCCGCGTTGGTACGGAGTACTGTTTGCCAGTGCCTTTGTAGTCGGATATATCCTGATGCTCCGCATGTTCAGGCACGCCGGACGCGAGCCGCAGGAAGTGGAACAGCTGTTAACCTATGTGCTGATCGGCACCATCATCGGGGCACGGCTGGGCCACGTGATCTTTTATGATCTCGGTTACTACCTGCGCCATCCCGGCGAAATCATTGCGATCTGGCACGGCGGGCTGGCCAGTCACGGGGCGGCGATCGGCATCCTGCTGGCGATGTACTATTTTGTCAGGAAACGCCGGAACATGAGCTATCTCTGGCTGGCCGACCGCGTGGTGATGGTCGTGGCAATCGGCGGGGCCTTTATTCGTACGGGTAATTTTTTCAACTCCGAAATACTGGGGGAACCCTCCACCCTGCCCTGGGCCGTAATTTTCGCCCGGGTTGATATGGTGCCGCGCCACCCGACGATGCTATACGAAGCGGTTCTTTGCATTATTACGTTTGCCATCTGCTGGACAATCTACAAGCGGTATAAAAACCAACCGCCCGAGGGCGGCATCTTCGGGGTGTTTATGGCTGTGCTTTTCGGGGGGCGGTTTTTCCTGGAATTTACGAAGATGAACCAGGCCGGTTTTGCGGCCGACTGGTCGATCAATATGGGACAGTGGCTCAGCATACCGCTTATCGTAGCGGGTATCTGGCTCATACGAAGAATCAACTGGAAAAAGAAGAGGTCGGAATCCTGACGGCCGGGAGGGAGTCCCGGAAACTTCTGTTGCCGCGTTTATTTCCGGTCTCCTTCCCTACAACGACAACTGCATCCGGGTGCCGACGACCAGAGCATGTCCGTTCCGCTCCACCATCCCGGGATTGACCACATACTGCAGATCGAGCTGAACAAACGAGAAGTTTTTTACCTCCAGCCGGTATGTGGCCTCGATATTCAGCTCGTAGCTGGTCGGGGTCAACGGGGAGCTGACGGCCTGAAGAGTTTCATACTCGCTGCTGTTAAACGGCAGGGCCATGGCAAGTCCAAGCTGATCGCGCGGGCGACTCTTAAGCAGTCCCGTATAGACGAGCCCCGATCCCACGTATGAGGCCAGGCGATTTATGTCTTCATTTGCGATACCGTACCTGAAAAATCCGGACAGCCCCTGGTATTCATCTCCCTGTTCCCGGAACAGCCGGTATTCACCAAGCACATAGAGCCCCCTGTTTCGCTGCATCGCTCCCTGCCAGCCGGAACGTTCTTTCGTGTATAGCCAACCCCCGAGGGCAAATTTGCAGCAGTTGGCTGACCCGATCCCCCGATCCAGGAAATCGCGTATCCGGGCGGTCCGGGAACGGGAGATCATCGTTTCATCCACATTGGGATAAAACGCCACTTCGCCCGACAGCAGCAGTCCGTCCCGCTCCCGGAAAAAGATTTTCGTTCCATCCGTATTCTGTGGATTCGAGGGGATGCCGTCGAGTACCGCCCCCTGCAGTACGAACCCATCGACCGGGTTTGATTTGAGACGCAGTGCCATCGAGGTATAGGGAAAAATCGAGGGGCCCAATACGCCACTTAGTGCATACTCCGGACCGATACCGTGCGAACTGTTGATAAAGAGGGTCGCGGTATTGATCACGTCAAATTCCGAATTCAGATCGTATAACCCCACAAGGACAGAAGTGCGCAGCTCATAGATATATTTCTGCAGCCAGGCTTCATAGATGCGCCAGGAAGTTTCCGCCTCGATATTGTTGACCCCCTGGATATCTCCGGTAAGATCCGAAATATTCCCTCCCTGATTGGCCAGCCCGTAAATGTAGAACTCTGTGCTGCCCCAGCCCAGTCCCTTGTCGGTATCGAAACTTACCTCCAGGTCCAGATTATCCATATACCGGGTTCCCGTACCTGTACCTCCCCGTGTATTCGCAAAAATATCCGCCGTGTAGGTGATGCCGGCATCGAGTCCCTCCATAAAACTTTCCGGATTCTGCTGTGCCTGAACCCTGTAGTCGTGAAAAGAGAACAATACGACAACTACTGTTACCGTAACTACTTCTGGCAGCCTGTTCCCGATCCCCATACGTTTGTTTATTTATAATTCACAGTCGATTTCACAACAGCTTCACCCGAACCAATCATTTCTGCATCCGGTTATTTAAAATTGTTCTTAATAGAACCACAACTGCACTTTTCATGTTACCGGTATCAGCGGTATTCCCTCCTGTAGTTTAGAGCATATTTTTTATATTGCGGCAAAATCCTAACCACCAGAACCCAAACAATTACTGATATGCAATCACTTGATCCGGCCGTTAAGGAAAAAATTGATCAATGGTTACACGGGAGTTATGACGAGGAGACGAAAGCTGCAATCCGTGAAAAGCTGGAAAATGAAAAATACGAGGAACTTACGGACGCTTTTTACAAGGACCTCGAATTCGGTACCGGGGGTATTCGCGGAATTATGGGCATCGGATCCAACCGAGTCAATAAATACACATTCGGGTCGGCGGCCCAGGGATTCAGTAATTTTCTTACCAATAATTACCCGGGGCAGCAGGTAAAAGTGGCAATTGCGCACGACTGCCGCAATAACTCCGAAATACTGGCCCGTGTGGTGGCTGACGTATTTTCCGCCAACGGCATCCACGTATACCTGTTTGACGGACTGCGTCCCACTCCTGAACTCTCATTTGCCATCCGCGAGCTGAACTGCCACGGGGGGGTAATGCTGACCGCCTCTCACAACCCAAAAGAGTACAACGGGTTCAAGGCCTACGGATCCGACGGCGGACAACTGGTTTCACCGGAAGACAAAATGGTCATGGACGAAGTGCAGAAGATCGAAGATGTTGATGATATCAAATTTGACGGCAACGATGAGCTGATCGAGCGAATCGGCAAGGAGATCGACGAGCAATACCTGGACGCCATTGCCGATCTATCCATATCGCGGGATGCGATCAAGCGGCAGAAAGACCTGAAAATTGTGTTCTCTCCCATTCACGGCACCGCCGGTGTCATCGGCCCGCCGGCCCTGAAACGGTACGGGTTCGAAAATGTGACGTTTGTCGAGGAACAGATGACTTTCGACGGCAACTTCCCGACCGTGGAGTATCCCAATCCCGAGGAGAAAGAGGCGATGACAATGGCACTCGACAAGGCGCGGGAGATAGACGCCGACCTGGTCATGGCCACCGATCCGGATGCCGACCGCGTGGGTATTGCCGTAAAGGACAACACCGGCGAATGGATCCTGCTGAACGGAAACCAGACCGGCACCCTGCTGATCAATTACATGCTGAACGCCTGGAAAAAAGCAGGAAAACTTACCGGTAATGAATATATCGTAAAAACCATCGTCACCTCCTACCTGATCGACCGGATTGCGGAAACCTACGGGGTGGAGTGCTACAACACGCTGACCGGCTTCAAATATATCGGGGAACTGATGACCAAATTCGAGGGGAAAAAGAAATTCATCGCAGGTGGCGAGGAAAGCTACGGGTACTTGGTGGGCGAACATGTGCGAGACAAGGATGCCATCGTCTCTTCCACCATAATCGCCGAGATGACGGCCTATTATAAAGACAAGGGCAGCAGCCTGTTTGAGGCACTACTGGATATGTACGTTGAGCACGGGTATTTCCGGGAAAAACTGGAGTCGGTCTACAAGCGGGGCAAAAAAGGGGCCGAAGAGATCGTGCAGATGATGAAAAATTACCGGTCCAATCCACCTGAAGAACTCGACGGCTCAAACGTTGTGGTTATCAAGGATTACAAAACCGGTAAACAAACCGACCTGAAAACCGAGGATACATCGGATATCGACCTGCCGGCCTCCAACGTCCTTCAGTTTGTAACCGAAGACGGCAGTATCGTTTCGGTACGACCTTCGGGCACCGAGCCTAAAATCAAATTCTACTGCAGTGTCAACACCGATCTTGCCACCCGCGCCGAATTCGAAACCGCCACCCAAAAACTGGATGCCAAACTCGACCGGATAATCAGTGAGCTGAGTGGCTAATCTCCGACCATATTTACGGAGATGAATGAGGATCCCCTCCCCCGGTATTTTTGCGGGGGGCTATTCTCTATTTAATCCTTGTCTAAATTTCGGATTTTACTGGGCATTACATTACCGCGCTGTTATCTTGGGTTTGACATGGTCTGCCGCATGGCCCCATTTACAGATCTGGAGCTCTACCCAATTGCATACCTGCATATATGGACAGCCCGAA
>JAWVZC010000025.1:0-20600 GCA_033722415.1 Balneolaceae bacterium
AGGACAAAATCTCTTTTACCGTCGAGTACTTTAACAAGGTATAGGAATGCGTAAAAGTCGAGGTGCCGATCCCGGTAAATGGTGGTGTGGGCTCGAGCGTACTGACGAATGCCGCAACCATCGAAAATAAAGGCCTCGAACTTTCCGGTACGTACAATCACACATCATCCGGGTTTAACTACACCGTAACGGGGGATCTCAGTTTTATTCGAAATGAAGTGTTGGAGCTCGGCGAAGGGGTAAACCCCATTTCCGGGGGTAACTTCACCCAGCAGGGATTCCAGGCGACCCGGACCGCCCCGGGACATCCCATTGGTGCTTTCTACGGCTATGTTGTTGACGGCATCTACCAGAATCAGTCTGAAGTCGACGCCGACGGTCGCTCGGAAGCGCAACCCGGTGACTTCCGTTTTAAGGATCTGAACGGCGACGGACAGCTGACCGACGAGGATCGCACTTATCTCGGTACCTATCAGCCTGACTTTGAGTACGGGCTCAATTTCAGCGGTTCGTACGAGCGATTTGATTTCAGTTTCTTTATCCAGGGAGTGCAGGGGAATGAACTCTGGAATGCCAAAAAATTTCAGTTTATCCTGGACAACGCCGGTGGGAACAAAATCACCGATGTCATGGATGCCTGGACCCCTGACAATACCGATACGAACATCCCGCGTGCCACACTCACCGATCCGGCCAACAATAAGAGAGCATCTTCATTCTTTGTTGAAAACGGATCGTATCTGCGGCTCAAGAGCCTGCAGGTGGGGTACACGCTGCCCACAAGTGCGCTGGAAAAAATCAGCAGTATCGCCAGTTTGAGTTCGGTTAAACTCTATGCACGTGCTCAAAACCTGCTGACAATCACCAACTATTCCGGCTATGATCCCGAGGTGGGAAGGAACAGCGGATTCCGTAATACCGGACTCTTTGGACAGGGCGTGGATACCAATGCACACCCGCATCCGAAGACGTATACCCTCGGTATTGACATCTCCTTTTAATAATTGAAAGCACAGGATCAACTATGAATTTTCGAAATAACCACATTATGAAGAAGTTCGTTGTAGCAACAGGACTCATACTGTTTATGCTCTCGGTAAACACCTGTACCAACGAGAGTCTTGAAGTAACCGATCCCAACCGGCTGACACCAGACACGTTCTGGAAAACAGCCGAGGATGCGGAACAAGCCATTGTGGGTACCTATGGTCCCCTCACGACCATCCAGGGATGGGGCCGCATGCTGGGGGCCATCCTGACCATCCACCGGTCCGATATTGTGGATACCAACCCGCAGCCCAACGTGTATGATATTGGAACGTTCACGGTTACCCCGACGGATGCACGGGTGAATGAGGGCTGGTCGGAACTGAATGCCATCGTGGCCAGGGCCAACCAGGTACTGGCAAATGTGCCCGACATCGATATGGATGCCAACCGCAAGTCGGAAATACTGGGAGAAGCCTATTTCCTCAGGGGGTTTGCCCATTTCTACCTTGTAAACATGTGGCGCAATATCCCGCTGATTACATCAGCAATCACCAGTGCGGAAGAGCTCAACGTGGAACAGGCCTCCCCGGACGCGGTTTGGGAAAGCGTCATATCCGATTTCAGTGAGGCCCAGGGTCGTCTTCCGGAATCATGGCCGGAAAGTGATGTCGGAAGGGCCACCTGGGGAGCTGCCACCGCTATGCTCGGGAAAGCTCACCTGTACCGGCAAAATTGGACCCAGGCGGCAACAGAGTTCAAGAAAATTATCGATTCCGGCCTTTATGTGCTGGTGGACAACTACCAGGATAACTTCATGGCGGCCACCAACAATAACGCCGAATCAATTTTTGAACTCCAGTACCAGAGCACGCCCAATGGAAACTGGGGCCGAAGCGGTACGCCCAACCCGATGCGTGGACAAGCCTGGGAACCCGATATTGCTCCTCCCGGCTTTACGAGTCAGCAAAGTGTGACGATCAATGACTGGGTATTTGACCTGTTCATGGAGGAACAAACGGTTAATGGTAATACAGATCCGCGCGCATTTGCTACCCTGCTCTGGAATTATCCGGGTGCGAAAGTGTACCAGGAAGATTTCGACCAGGCTCTCAGCGGAGATAACCTTAACAAGGTTTACGTAAGGAAATACCTGAACTTTGATCGTACAAGCTCGCTTACTCCCGGGAGCTGGGCCTACTCCGACAACAACCGGAGAATGGTACGCTACGCGGATGTACTGCTGATGTATGCCGAGGCGGAAAATGAAGCCAACGGTCCCTCCAGCGAGGTTTACAGCGCCATTAACGAGGTGCGCCGGCGGGCCAATATGCCGGATATCGCTACCGGCCTGAGCCAGTCAGAGATGCGGCAGGAGATCCGTGAGGAACGCGTGCTTGAACTGGCCATTGAAGGAGACCGGGTGCTGGATCTGCTGCGATGGGGCATTATGGCGGACCGCTTTACCAACAACCCGGAACTGCGGGAGAACGCCGGTATGAACTTTCAGGCGGGCAAGCATGAGTACCTGCCGATCCCCCAGCAGGATATCGATTCCAATCCCAAGCTTACCCAAAATCCGGGATATTAACATTTTAAAACTAACATAGATAGCCTTAAACAGGCCAAAGGTCATACAAGTAGTGCCATTACAGGTTCTCCTGGTTTAACGTGGTACAGGCTTGTATGGCCTTATTTTTAATCTGCAGGAACTCAAATTGATGAAACAACTTCTTCTAGCTGTCCTATGTCTGTTTTGCTCTGCCACGGTAATGAACGCCCAGGAAGGCTATGAACCGGCACCCGAAAACCTCGAGGCCCGTGAATGGTTCCAGGATGCCAAGTTCGGCATGTTTGTCCACTGGGGCGTGTACAGCGTTATGGCCGGAGGGGGAGAACTGGGCATCGCCGAATGGATTATGGAACGGAAAAAGATTCCCATCAAACAGTATGAGAACCTTCCGAATTTCTTCAACCCCGTTGAGTTTGACCCGAAAGAGTGGGTCAGCATGGTCAAGGATGCCGGCATGAAATATATCACCATCACGAGCAAGCATCACGACGGGTTTGCGATGTACGATTCCGAAGTGTCCGACTACAACATAGTGGATAGCACACCTTACGGGAAGGATGTACTGAAAATGCTGAAGGAGGAGTGTGACCGGCAGGGGATTAAACTCTTTTTTTACTACTCCCAGCTCGACTGGCATCACCCTGACTACTATCCGAGAGGACGTACCGGAACCGGCTATACCGGACGCCCCGATCACGGAAACTGGGACGCATACATCGATTACATGAACGCCCAGCTTCGGGAGCTGCTCACCAATTACGGGGAGATCGGGGGCTTCTGGTTCGACGGGATGTGGGATAAGCCCGATGCCGACTGGCGGCTGGACGAAACGTATGCCATGATTCATGATCTTCAGCCCCAGGCGCTGATCGGCAGTAACCATCACGTGACGCCCTACCCGGGAGAAGATTTCCAGATGTTTGAAAAAGACCTTCCGGGTCAAAATACCGCCGGATTCAATACTACGGAAATCAGTCAGTTGCCACTGGAAAGTGCCCAGACCATGAACGGATCATGGGGTTATAATATCAAGGACACCAACTACAAAAGCACCAAAGAGCTGGTTCATTTCCTGGTTCGTGCCGCGGGCGCGAATGCAAACCTGCTGCTGAATACCGGCCCGATGCCGAATGGCAATATTCAACCCGAAAATGTCAAAACATTCAGGGAGATGGGAGACTGGATGGACGAGTACGGTGATACGATCTATGGTACGCGCGGAGGTCCGGTACCGCCGAGAGACTGGGGCGCCACCACCCATAAAAATGGCAATGTATATGTCCACATTCTCGATTACCGGGACGCCCAGCTCTTTCTTCCTGATTTCGGCAAGCAAATTGACCGTGCGTACCGATTTGGCTCTGGGGAAGAGGTCAATACGAGAACCGTCGATGGTGGCACCCTCATTGAAGTCCCCGAATCCGATGACGAGGAGTGGGATAATATCGTAGTGCTTGAAATTTCATGAACGGGTTGCCATCAAGCATACAATTAAGTTTCCCCAAAGAAAACTATTGATGGGACCAGGGTAAAAGCTGGTCAACTAGTAATCCCATATACATCAATAGTTACGAACCCTTTCCCGGTTGCACCCGGGAAGGGTTTTTATATGGTCTATTCACGATCTGGTGATTTAGAACAAAGGATATTTTTGATTACAATCTAATGGCTAACATAAATACAATTCAGGGATGATGATTATTCGGAAGGTACTGCTATTCGTTTTACTGTTATGGGCCGGTAATATGCAGGCGCAGAGTGAACAGCCGGATTCACCCAATATCATCGTCATACTGGCCGATGACCTGGGCTACGGGGATATCTCCGCATTTAATGAAAATGCCGCCTTCCAGACACCAAATGTAGACAAACTGGCGGAAACCGGTATCAAGTTTACGGATGCCCACACCACTTCCGCCGTATGCACCCCCACCCGCTACAGCCTGTTGACCGGCCGATACAACTGGCGTTCCACCCTGAAACGATTTGTACTCAGCGGGTACTCCCGCTCCCTGATCGAAAATGAACGCCTGACCCTGCCGGAGATGCTGCAGCAGCAGCAACAGTACCATACCGGTTTCGTCGGCAAATGGCACCTCGGGTGGGACTGGGCCTTCGAGGGGGAGCCGAAGAATATCGATGCCCTGGACAGCCGTCCGGCCGTGGATTTCAGCAAGCCGATAGAGAACGGTCCCTCGGAGCACGGCTTCGATTACTCTTTCGGATTTTCGGGATCCCTCGATATGCCGCCCTACGTCTACGTGGAAAACGGGATGCCGACAAGCATACCCGGCGATACCACCGTTAACTACGACTACAAAGGCTTCTGGCGGAAAGGCCTGACCGGATCCGATTTTGAACATACCCGGGTATTGCCTGACTTGACGGAAAAGTCGGTGGAGTACATCAGCAGAAGAGCGGATGAGGATCAGCCTTTTTTCCTGTATTTCCCGTTGCCCGCCCCTCACACCCCTATATTGCCAACCTCAGAGTTTATCGGACAGAGTAATGCCAACCTGTACGGTGATTTTGTACTGCAGGTTGATCACGTGGTGGGAGAAATTATGCGTACGCTCGATCAACACGGCATTCGGGATGAAACCCTGGTCCTGTTTACGAGCGATAACGGAGCCTCTCCGCGTGCCGATTTTGAAGAACTGGCACAGGCCGGACACGATCCCAGCTATATCTACCGCGGTCACAAAGCCGATATTTACGAGGGGGGACACCGGGTACCCTTTGTGATAAGCTGGCCGGAAAAGATCGAAGAGGGCGTCAGTACAAGCGAAACGGCAAGCATTGTTGATTTGATGGCCACGTTTGCGGATATGACCGGCTTTACACTGCCCGACGATGCGGCCGAGGACAGTTACAGCCTGTTGCCGGTGATGCTGCAGCAAGCGTATGACAAACCGCTGCGGGAAGCCACCGTGTTTCACTCCGTGTCGGGACGCTTTGCCATCCGAAAAGGCCCCTGGAAACTGATCCCCTGGCCCGGTTCGGGCGGGTGGAGTTACCCCAATACCGAGGAGGAACTACGCAGGCTGCCGCTGTTCCAGCTTTACAATCTGGAGCAGGACCCGGCCGAGCAGAAAAACCTGGTGCATCTCTATCCCGAAAAAGTAAAGGAACTGAAATCACTGCTGGAAGACTATGTACGCAGGGGACGAAGTACACCCGGCACCCGACAGGAAAATGACGGTCCCGATCGATGGGCGGAACTGGACTGGATGGACCTGTAGTTACGTCGATTGATGGCAACTAACCGGCTACCACCTCGACTTTATCCTGAACCTGGTTCAGGATTTCGCGGGGAGATGAGCGCTGGTAAAGCTACCAGGTGGAATCAACGTTCAGTACCTTTGCGAGATCCCGCATCGGAGTGCGGGATGACGCCGTTGGGAGGGACTGTTTTACCCCATGTACAAGGCTGGGAGTTGTATCCCCGGTTTCGTGCAATAAATTCAGCTGCCAAGGGGGACACGTTCATTGCTGTAAATTTTTTCGTAGCCCCACCATTCTGACCGGCCCACTCTTCCCGAAACTATCTCGGCGTCATCCTGAATTTATTTCAGGATCTCGTGGGGAGATGAGCGCTGATAAAGTTAACCGGCAGCATCAACGCTCCGTAAGATCCCGGGCAGCAGCCCGTGGTGACAACTGAGCCTGTAATTGCACTCTGATGCTTGGCAGTTCAACCGGTAAACTCGGGATGTATTGCCACCTTGTTTCGAGGCAACCCTCAAACCGTGGTAATAATGCTTGATTCCGATTGCTCATCATCCTCAGCGACCATCAGGATGCGGGTGCCGGCCTCCACGTTCGGGAAAGAAACAACCGGCAGACTGCCGTCTCCAAAACTGCGGCACGCCCTGATCGGGGTGCCGTCCAGCCGCATGAATCGAACATCTGCACCAGGCATTGTGGAGAGTGAGGGAACCCTGCTTTTGGCCGTTCTCCCGGTGTTGCTGGCGTTGGTTCGTACATGATCCCCTCCGCGCGGCTGTTCCCCGGGTGGATCGGCGATATTCCGGATGTTGAGTTCGATCTCCGGGTCTTTCTGCGAGGGATCAAACCGCATCTCCAGGAAGTTCCAGTAAATGGGTCCCTCCTTTTTTTCCAGCTGTACGTTGTCATAATCCTGGTGGTAGAGGGCGATCGCCTGCAGGGGACGACCGTCATAATCCTCCATTTCGGGGCCCCATCCGTCGGTTAGCGGGCGCCCGCCGTGGCGACCGATCGGGCCGAAGGAGCATTCATACAGGTTGTGTTCCCGGTTTTTGATAATGCTGCCCGCGTGCACATCCCCGTAGACGGTCAGCACGCCGCTCCGGCTGCCCAGCAGGTCGATCACCCGGTCGGCTCCCGCCGCCACCCAACCGGCATAGTCGGCCGCCACTCGATCACGCTGGGCGAACTCGGGCCAGGGTTTGGGCTGCCCGTAGGGTATACCCCGCCACACAGTGTGAAGACCGTTTATGCCGGTCAGGCAGATAATATTGGATGAATCAGTCCTGATATTCTCCTGCAGCCAGGCAAACTGCTCTTCCCCCAGCAGGGCACGGGTCGGGTCGGTTCGGTCGTAGATATTCTCTTTATGTCCCCATCCTTCATCATCCCAGATATTGGTGTCCTGAGAGGTCCGCCAGAGTCGGGAATCCATAATCATCAGCGTAAAATCCTGGTTCGGCATTTTCCATTTTCGCCACCGCTTGGGATTGTCGGTGCCGCTGGGATCTTTTTTACCGGTCATCAGGTGGCTGACGATCTTGAAGTTCCGGATCATATACTCCGGATCCTGTCCCAGGTTCTCGTGATTGCGGATGGCGATCTGTTCTGGTCCCTTCACATCATCCATGCCGTGATCGTGATCGCCGGGGTTCAGGACGTTCCAGTGCCGCATCATCTGCCAGCGCGAAGTGGGACCGCAGATGGTGGTCGTCACGATCTTGTAGGCATCAGGGGTGCTGGGCGGATATAGCAGCAGTTCCATGTACCAGATGTCATCTTCCCAGAGCATGACCTGGAAATCATAGTCTTCCAGGTGCTTGAATGAACCGTAGCGCGGCTGATCATGTACATAAAAACCTTCCCCCTGATTCGCTTGCGGAAGGGTGGTGCGGTTTTCATGCAGGGCGTGACAGCTCAGCCCGCACAGGGTGTACGGGGCCGTAAGCCGCGGCAGCCTGCCCACGTAGTCTCCGTGCGACGGTACATCGCCCACCATCCCGGTTCCGGGTCCGCAGGCATCGGTGCCTATGCGCGGGTCGCCGGTGACGTTCCGGCCGTCTTTCCATACGGTATAGTACAGGGTGGTTTCAGCGGGATTATGTGGCAACACGGCGTCAATTACGGCCGTATTCATGCGAAATTCATTTCGCACTATTTCTGATCTGCCGGCTGACGGTATCTGTTCCCACCCCGCTGCCGGGTTTGGATTGTCACTTATTTTAATGCTGGCTCCGCTGCCTGCCGTCCGGAACAGGCCGATAAAGCGGGCTTGCCAGTTGCCGTCCTCATTACGGTGCAGGGTATCGCCGAGTACATAGCAGGAGTGGCATTCGTTCAGGGGAGCATTCAGCCGTTTATTATTTCTGGGAGTCAGATCCAGCTCGTTAATGGCAACGTCCAGCAGACCCCGGCTGGCAATCCCGAAATACCCGGAAACCTCTTTCTCCGGAGAATCCGTGAGGGCTTGTACCGTAAAGGTGCGATCCCCGTTGAGTGTCAGCGTGGCATTTACTTCAGCCCTGTTCTGCCCCTTGCTGCGTACGCTGACTTCAATTGAAAACCGGTCATCTTCCTGGGGAACCGGCACCTCGATCTCGGCATCCTGCCGCACCGGCTCCAGATCCCACTGCGTATGGCGTTTCAGCCCGAAGGTGCCGTCATCACTGAGCACCGCCATCCAGGGGGCATTTTCATGCGGGTGAAAACTTTCAAACTGTGTTTTACCACCGAATGCAATGCCTATCACGCCATTGCCGGGATCGTACATTCGCCAATCCGGATTGTCGTCAGGCAGGGGATCGTGAGCAGGGGCCTTGACCACCCCCGTCAAAGAGACCCGGTATTCATCGGTTAACCACCACTTGCGATGCCACATCATACCCAGCGGCAGGGAGGGATCGTAGTCCACATCCATCACCCCAACCGGGGAGTCGGGCCCGGACCGAAATCGATGCGTTTCATAGTGGAATGGGAATCCGGTGTTACGGGCCCGGTCACCGACATTGTTAAGCTTCCGGCGAAACATCTCTCCCTCCAAATCCCAGTATCCCGGGTTGAGGCTTTCCCAATCGGAAGAATGCGCCCACGTCTCCTCAAACGGTGGCGGGGCGAATCCCGCTTCATCTTGCACACCCTTTCCCACGATCGGAATTGTGGGCAACGACAGGAAAAACAGTGATCCTGTTGTTCGTTTTAAAAATTCCCGTCGATCCAGTTTGTCCTTTTTATCCATATTTCTGCTTATTTTTTATCCTGTTTTTCGGAGGGTAATGATATTCTGTATGGTTTACCAGATCCTGCAATATTAATACTACAATCAGTCTAAATATTAGTAGTGGAAAGCACGCGATCCCGTTAATAGATAGATGATATCCCATGGAAGATTAAATCCCGGTAAACGATCGGGTAATTCGCCCGGAATGAACCAGCAAATGCAAAAAAGATATCATTGTTGGTTAGCAGATGACTGGAATCAGTAGATAAAAAGAAATTTATTTATACGGGAATCTGATGTGCTAAAAATTCAAAATCAGGGAAGTTAGCACCGTATTACCACAAGTGAATTCTGATGGATAAATTTGCAATAAATGTTATCATCACGATACCTGCTGTATCCGACGCATGCACGGGATTCTGTTCACAGCGGCACATGTTCTTAGCACACAGTTCCGGCGGACTGAACCGCGATGACGTCACCTTTTCCTACATACAGCGGGCCAAACTTCTGTTACCTCCCGGCCAGTTACCGGAATCCTTCCCTTTCGCAAAAGCGGTTTCGGATCCCCGGTCGAGTGCAGCGACAATTTTTTTAATCTGAAAATCTATTGAACAGCAAGGTAATGGCCATTACAATAACCGGCATCGATGTAAAAGATATCCGATTCCCCACAAGCAAGGAACTACATGGTTCGGACGCCATGAACCCGGACCCTGATTATTCTGCCGCTTACGTTATCATTGAGACAAATCGTGAAAACCTTACCGGCCATGGATTGACGTTTACGATCGGCAGGGGAAACGAGTTGTGCGTAGAGGCGATAAAACTGATGGAACCGGTACTGGTCGGAGAGTCGATGGATCTGATCACCGGCGATTTTGGAGCGTATTGGAGAAAGCTTACCGGTGACAGCCAGCTGCGTTGGCTGGGCCCGGAAAAGGGTGTGGTGCATCTTGCCACAGGGGCCGTTGTAAATGCATTGTGGGACCTGTACGCAAAAGTTGAGGAGAAACCCCTTTGGCGGCTTGTGGCCGAAATGACACCTGAAGAACTTGTAACATGTATCGATTTTACCTATATCACGGATGCCCTCACACCGGGTGAGGCGCTGGAAATACTCCGGGATCTGGAACCAACCAGGCAGGAGCGTGTCAACCACCTGCTGCAAAACGGGTATACCGCCTACACAACCTCCGCGGGCTGGCTGGGATACTCCGATGAGCGAATACGCAGGCTCTGCCGGGAGGCGGTCAACGACGGGTGGAACCATCTTAAAATGAAGGTGGGGGCCAACCTCGAGGACGACATGCGACGCGCCGAGATTATCAGGGAAGAGATCGGGTACGACCGCACCCTGCTCATGGATGCGAACCAGCGCTGGGGACAGGATGAGGCGATCTCCAATATGAGGGCGCTTTCCGCCTTTGATCCCTGGTGGATCGAAGAGCCTACCAGCCCGGACGACATATCGGCTCACGGCAATATCAAACAGGCGATCAGTCCCATTCGGGTGGCCACCGGCGAGCATTGTCAAAACCGGATCATGTTCAAGCAGTTTATCCAGAACCATTCGATTGACGTGTGCCAGATCGACAGCTGCCGGGTTGGGGGAGTTAACGAAAACCTTGCGATCATGCTGATGGCTGCCAAAAACGGGGTTCCGGTTTGCCCGCACGCCGGGGGGGTGGGGTTATGTGAATATGTACAGCACTTGTCGATGATCGATTACATCGCAATCAGCGGCAGTATGGAAAATCGGTTTATCGAATATGTCGATCACCTCCATGAACATTTTGTGAATCCGGTGACCATCCGTGATGCCCGGTATATGCCCCCGGAGGAACCGGGCTTCAGCATTGAAATGAAACCGGAAACATTCAGTGCCTATTCCTATCCCGACGGTACGGTATGGGAAGAGGAACTTTCAACACAGAGAGAAATCAGGTGAATGTCGACGATACAAATTGACCCGAATTAGTTCTTTTTTATGGACGGTAACAGGTATTTACCATGTTACCGGGTAAATCCTGCAGTAAATCAGAATTAAAAAACGAGGATGTTATGAGGAACACAGGCCTGTTTTTACTCGTGATGTTGTTGATATTTTCGGCAACGGAATGCACGCAAAAGCAATCGACCGATTCTTCAGAACCACAGCTCACGGAGGAGGAAATTCTGAATGAATCGCCGGAGGAGTTCGACCAGCGTATGGAGTGGTGGCGAGACGATACCTTTGGGATGTTTATCCACTGGGGACCGTATGCTGTGCCCGCCGGCGTCTACAACGGGGAGGAGATCCCCGGCATCGGGGAGTGGATCATGGATCGGGCCGAAATCCCCGTGGACGAATATGAACAGTATGCCAGGCAGTTCAACCCCGTGCAGTATGATGCCGAGGAGTGGGTGCAGGTCGCCAGGGATGCCGGCATGAAATATATTATTATCACCTCCAAGCATCATGACGGGTTCGGGTTATGGGACTCGGAAGTTTCCGATTACGATGCCGTTGATTATGCCCCGATCGGCAGGGACCTGCTGGGTGAGCTGAAAGCAGCCGCCGACAAGTACGGCATCAAGCTGGGGTTCTACTACTCCATTATGGACTGGCACCATCCCAACGCGCAGGCTCCGCACTACCCCGATTACAATACCGACCAGAAGGAAAATCCCAATTTTGACCAGTACGTGGAAAACTACCTGAAACCACAGGTCCGGGAACTGGTGCGCAAATACGACCCCGCCGTACTCTGGTTTGACGGCGAGTGGATACCGGAATGGACGCATGAACACGGCGTGGAGATGTATACCATGCTGCGCCAGATGGATCCCGACCTGATCATCAATAACCGCGTTGACGTGGGTCGGCAAGGCATGCAGGGAATGAATGCGGATGACCGTGAGTACATGGGCGATTTCGGAACGCCGGAACAGGAGATCCTGGAAAGTACCAGCGATTTTGACTGGGAGTCGTGCATGACGATTAATGACACCTGGGGCTACAAGAAAACCGATCATAACTGGAAATCATCCGAAACGCTGGTCCATAATCTGGCTGATATCGCCGCGAAAGGCGGAAACTACCTGCTGAATGTAGGTCCCACCGCCGAAGGCCTGATACCCGACGAAAGCGTGGCGCGGCTCGCAGAGATGGGCGCCTGGCTTGAGGCCAATGGTGAGGCGATTTACAGCACGGAACGCCTGGAATCCGGCTTCAAACAGGGCGAATCGATCCGATTTACAAAAAAGAAGGGGGAGCCGGTCTACTACGGAATTTCACTTGAAAGTCCGGGATCATCCATTACCTTTGAAAACCTGCGTCCCGATGAGGGATCGGAGATCCACCTGCTGGGATACACCCAGCCGCTGGAATGGACGTATGATGAATCCGGTGGCGTCACCATTCAGCTTCCGGACCATGTTCAGGGCGATGACACGTACGCCCCCGCCTGGGTGTTTAAAATCCATGGACAGGAAGTCTGGGACAGTTAACGGCGAGCTGGTGTAAACAGTGATCACTGAGCAGTTATCACAGCCTGAACAAGATGGGTTCAGTTATGAACTGGTGGCAGTATTATGCGCATAACATACATTAGATATTGACTCATTCGTCCGAAATGAACATCCTCTGAAACTGACAACTGACAACTAATAACAAAAAACTGCATGTCAGAATCCAACCAGCGATCCAGCAATACCTCGTCCGGCCTCAGGGCTCCGCTGTTGCCGTTTATCCTCATAACCAGTCTCTTTTTCATGTGGGGGCTGGCCAACAATCTCACGGATACCCTGCTGGCGGCATTCAAGCGGATCATGAGCATGACCGACTTCCAGACCTCATGGATACAGATGTCGTTTTACGGAGCCTATTTTTGTCTGGCGCTGCCGGCAGCTGTCTTCATCAAGCGGTTTACCTACAAGTCCGGGGTACTGCTGGGGCTGGGGATGTATGTAGCCGGGGCACTGCTCTTCTATCCGTCCAGTATCGTGATGGATTACGGGTTTTTCCTGGGATCGCTCTTTATCCTTGCCGGCGGACTCTCAATCCTGGAGACGGCCTGTAATCCCTACATCATTGCGATGGGGGATGAACGAACCGGTACCCGGCGGCTGAACCTCGCACAGTCGTTTAACCCGATCGGGTCCATTTCCGGGGTGATCATCAGCAAGTTTTACATTCTTTCGAACCTGGACCTGGCCAGCGCCCAGGAGCGTGCGAACATGTCGGCGGAACAGCTCCGGCAGATACAGGAGGCGGAACTGAATGCCGTCATGGGACCCTATGTGACGATCGGCATCCTTTTGTTGATCCTTTGGATCGCTATAGCATCCGTCAAAATGCCGAAAGCGTCAACAGAAAGTAACACCATCGATCTCTGGCCAACCATTAAACGGCTGATGGGCCGAAAAACCTATACCATGGGGGTCGTGGCCCAGTTTTTTTACGTCGGAGCACAGATCTGCGTTTGGTCGTTTACCATTCGCTATGTGATGGAGGAACTGAACATCGCGGAAGCGGCGGCATCCAATTACTACATCGCCGCACTGGTGGTGTTTACTGCATTCCGGTTTTTAAATACCTACCTGATGAAATTTATCAAACCGGTAAACCTGCTGATCGGTTCGGCCATGATGGGCGTGCTGGCCACATTCCTGGTCATTGTCGGCAGCGGGTATCTCGGGGTCATCGCCCTGGTTTCGATCTCCGGGTTTATGTCACTGATGTTCCCCACGATATTTGGTCTGGCTTCACAGGGGCTGGGCGAAGATACCAAAATCGGCAGCTCGGGCCTGATTATGGCGATCGGGGGCGGTGCGGCACTGCCGCCGCTGCAGGGACTGCTGTCGGACGCCACCGGAAGTATCAATATCTCATACTGGATACCGCTGTTCTGTTTCGTGATTATTGCCATTTACGGCTACCTGAACAAAAAATTCGATACGGCTGATATTAATGTATGACGAACGGCCCGGTACATGGCAAAGGAAAAGGCACAAGGAGTAAATTTCAGTGGAAATATGACCCTTGACAAATCGTAAATGACGAATACCTTTTTCGCTGACCGCTGACGAATTTTAAATTGCCAATCGCGAAATAACAAATCATCTTATCATGAGCAGTAAACATCAGTCACACAGATTCAAGCGTTATTGCAAGACTCTGACTTTGCGGGACGACCCGGATCTTATCAGCGAGTACAAACGGGTGCACCAGAACGTGTGGCCGGAGATTACCCGGGGCATGAAGGAGGTCGGAATCCTGGATATGGAGATCTACCTGTTTGGAAACCAGCTGTTCATGATCATGGATACCGTAGTTGATTTTACCCATGATGAGGCGATGGAGGCACTTGGAAAGAAACCGAGGCAGCAGGAGTGGGAAACGTTTGTATCCAAATTCCAGGTAACCTCGGCTGATGCAGCAGCGGCCGATAAATGGCAGCTGATGGAGCGTGTATTCAAACTGGACCAGGAAAAGCAATACCCGCCTGAAGAGGGACAGCTCGAGAAGTGCCCGACCTCAAATGATTAACGGTCGCCAAATTCAGCATTTCGATACTTCAATCTTTCATTCTATGGTAACTTTACGAATCACGTGGTTCTTGTGATCGGCGACATATAATACCGTTCCGTCATCGTTAACTGCCAGACCGATCGGACTGTTGAATTGGGCTTGCGTTTCATCACCGTTTACAAAACCCGGTTGTCCGGTACCGGCAATATTCGTAACCGTGCGACGGGGTGATATTCGCCGTATCCGGTGATTATCAAAATCGGCCACATAGATCCTGTTCCGATTGTCCACCGTTACGTCATAAGGGGCGTCATACTGCGCTACATCACTTTCGCCGTCCAGGAATCCGGCTACGCCGTTGCCCGAGAAGGTGCTCACAACCTTTGCAGAGCTGATCAGCCGGATGCTGTTGTTGCCGTAATCCGCTATGAATATGCGTCCCTCGTTGCCGAAATCGATCCCAAACGGGAACCGGAACTCCGCCAATTCAGAGAAGCCGTTTTCAAACCCGTATGAACCGGATCCGGCAATTGTGCTGACCTCTCCGCCGGTTGAAATTTTTCGAATCCGGTTGTTTTCGGAATCACTGACCAGCAGATTCCCTTCATCATCAATGGCGATACCGGCCGGATAACTGAACCGGGCCGTGTCAGCCAAACCGTTTCGGTATCCCTGTGAGCTGCCGGCAATTGTGGTTACCTTACCGCCCGGGGTAATCCGCCGGATACGGTGATTGCCAAAATCGGAGATGAATACGTTACCGTTTTTGTCCACTTCAACATCGATTGGCCGAAAAAATCGCGTCATATCGGCCGCCCCGTCCCTGCTCCCCGGGTTGGGGTTGCCCGCCAGCGTACTCACATATCCCTCTGGGGAAACTACCCGGATACTGTGGTTCCAGTAATCCACTACGATAAGCTCCCCTTCATCAGTCAGCTCCAGTCCCACTGGGTAATTGAAGCGGGCCTCGGCGCTTTCACCATCGCGAAACCCGATTTCGCCGGTTCCGGCAAATGTACTGACACGAATGGTGGGGACAAATGAGAAGGAGGGTCCTGTGATTGTCTTCCCATCTATGGTGAGCTCGATGGGTCCGGTTCCGGCGCCCTTCGGAACGGTTCCTTTCAGGAAACGGGTCGTCGAACTGGTCAGCGCCACCGGGGTACCATTCAATGTTACCTCATTCTCTTCCGTATGTTCACTGAAACCGGAGCCTGCAATGATTATTTCGGTACCTGAGGGACCCTTGCTCGGTTTTATACTTTCAATGGAGATAGGGGTGCTCTCCCCTGCAACTGAAAGAGCCGTTTCACGTTCGCTGCATCCTGCAGCAAGCAGGAGCATAACCGCCCAAAAAAGCATGCCGGGCGAAATTCGAACGGGACCGTGAGCAGGCATAACTAAAAATTTACTGGTGAGAACGTACAGTCTCTTTCTTTTTTTATAAAAATCATTTCTTAACTGTTCGAAAGAAAAGAACTTGCCAATAAACAAATGTAATTAAATTTTTTGATAGATTTCGAATTCGGTAATCCGGACCTGAAACATTTCAAAGTAATCACAATACCCTGAACCGGTTGGAATGCCGGATTGCCCATACAACCATCAATATGTATTATCGGTTGGATGCTATTTGTAAACCCACCCAACTGCGGATACATACGGCAAGTATTCGTTTACTGATGCCTATTAGAGAGTCGTTCAACAGATTGACGCTTTCCCCGAAGCGTATCTTACGGTGCAAGGGTCTACACCAAGAGCGTGGGGAAGGTACTGCCGGGATTGGCCGTAGCAGTTGCGAGAGGAATAGAAAAATACTAGCGAAAAACGATTTCAGCCAACCAGAGATTGAGTGTGAATCACAAGGAATACTGAGACAATGAGGAACAAGGTACCACCGGTTTTATATCAACGACTACGCGCTGCCCACTGTCTGCTGAGTTTCATCCTTTTACTGGTTTACGGGTGTAGTTTCCAGCAGAAAGCGGGGCCGCCGGATACCCTGAAAGTCAATTACCAGGAGCGCCCCGCGGGTCTCAATCACCTGCAGCCACGATTTTCCTGGATTCTCAATGACGATCGCAGGGGCGCCGGACAAACAGCCTACCACATCATCGTATCCCGCAGCCGTGATGACGTGGAAGCGGGTGTGGGAAGGGAATGGGATACCGGCAAGACAATCTCCGGTGAGACCCTGAATATTCGATATGGGGGAGAATCGCTGGAAAGCAATACCAGTTACTACTG
Source organism: Balneolaceae bacterium (assembly GCA_033722415.1). Lineage (GTDB taxonomy): Bacteria > Bacteroidota > Rhodothermia > Balneolales > Balneolaceae > JAMQKA01. The sequence goes on from JAWVZC010000025.1 coordinate 16,768, forward strand.
GCGGGTTCGGATATGGGATCACAACGGCGATCCGTCGCCGTGGAGCGAAGTGCATTCGTTTCACGTCGGGTTGACAGAGCCCTCAGAGTGGCAGGCCGCATGGATCACCCCCGCGGACACCACCGTAGTTTCGCCGCTGCTGCGCGATGGATTTGAGCTGGATGGTGAAATAGAATCCGCCCACGCCTATGTCACCGGGATGGGTTACTACGAGCTCTATCTGAATGGAGAAAAAGTGGGCGATCATGTGCTGGATCCGGCCATTACCGATTATGACAAGAGCATACTGTATGAAACATACGATGTGACCGATTACCTCCGGCAGGGAGATAATGCTATCGGACTCTGGCTCGGTAACGGGGGTTACCGTATCAGCCGGGAGCAGAATCGCTGGACCTGGTACGGTACCAGCAACCATTTTGGTACGCCGGGAGGATTGGTTCAGCTGCACCTGCGCTACCGGGACGGCTCAACAGAAATAGTGGGAACTGACGCTTCGTGGAAATCCCACCCCAGTCCCATAACGTACAATAATGTGTATGGCGGGGAGGATTACGATGCCCGCCGGGAACAGGATGGATGGAATGAGCCCGGTTTTGACGATACTGAATGGAATCCGGTTGAAACCGGGGAAGCTCCTGCCGGAAAACTGAAGCCACAGCTCATGGCGCCTGTGCGGGTCATCGAAACTCTCCAGCCCCGTAACCGTATCCAGCCCGCCCCCGGGCGCTACCTGTATGACCTGGAACAGAATATCCCGGGATGGTGGCGGATTCAGGTCGACGGGGAGGCAGGTACGGAGATCAAGGTTCGCGCAGCCGAGACACTGAACGACTCGCTCCACCCAACACCGCTTCAGCCGGGTGACAGCCTGAGTACAATACATCCATTCCACAGCGATGTTTGGACTACCTACACGCTGAAAGGGGAGGGTACCGAAACCTGGGAACCTCGCTTTTTTTACAGCGGGTTCCGCTACCTGGAGGTGACTGTAAGTGAACCGGATAACATTGATGCGTTCGGGATTGAGGGCCGGGTGGTACATACCGATCTCGAACGAAACGGCACCTTTGCCAGCTCCGATACGCTGCTCAACGCCATTTATGATGCCGCCATCTGGTCACAGCGCGGGAACTGGCACGGCTACCCGACCGATTGTCCGCACCGGGAGAAAGGCGGGTACAACGGCGACGGGCAGGTGATTGCCGAAGTCTCCATGCACGATTTTCACATGCACCCGTTATTCAGCAAGTGGCTCGACGATATGCGGGATTCTCAGTATGACAACGGGCGTATTCCCAATACCTCACCCGAAATTCTCGGCGGCACGGGTGGCGGCATTGCCTGGGGCAGTGCCTACATACTAATCCCCTGGTGGATGTACAGCTATTATGACGACAAGGCGCTGCTCGAAGATCATTACGATTCGATGAAGCGCTACATGCAGTATCTGCATACCCTGGCGCGGAGCGATTCAAACGCGGCCGAGCCCTACATTATCAACGAGTTCGGCGGGCACTGGGACTCAATCGGGGAGTGGGAGGCGCCGGTACTCGACCGCAACGGGCCGGTCAACCCGCTTACCCACACCTACTACTGGTACCTGGACAGCATCACATTCGCAAAGATCGCCGGTGCGCTGGACAGGCAGGAGGACCGTTCACGCTACCTCGCCCTGGCCGACACCATCAAAGAGGCGTTCAATGAGAAATTTTTCGATCCGCAAACCAACCTGTACGGTATCGACCGGCCGTATCAGACCTACCTGCTGTTTGCCCTCTCCGGGAACCTGGTTCCCGACGGTCACCGCCAGGCCGTGCTGGAGAACCTGGTTAGAGATATCACGATAGCGCAGGAGGGGCACCTCGGGACCGGAATCCTCGGAACAAAACACCTTTTTGACGTAATGATGGATGAGGGGAAGCAGGAGCTGCTCCACGCCGTGGTCACGAAAGATACCTTCCCCAGCTGGGGACACTGGATCAGAAACGGTGCGACCACCCTCTGGGAAGCCTGGGACGCCACGGGTTCTCATAATCACCAGATGTTCGGTTCAGTTAGCGAATACTTTTATAACTACCTGGCAGGTATCCGGCCACCCACCGATCCCGGCAGCAAAACGGAAAAAGGATACCGGCATATCCACATTATGCCGCGTGTACCGGGGCAGATGACCCATGCTGAGGGGACACTGGAGACCGTCAGGGGTACCGTGTCATCGAGCTGGAAGAAAGAGGGGGAGGAGTTTAATCTCAATGTGACCATTCCCGCCAATACTACCGCTACCATTAGCGTACCCAAGCTGGAAATCGATAATGTAAGAGTCGCAGAAAGCGGAAGCGTAGTTTGGGATGACGGTTCCACACAGAGTTTGCCCCGCGGGATTTCATTCGCTGCAAACCAAAACGACTATATTTCTTTTGATGTAGCATCCGGCAATTATCAATTTACGGTCTCTTCAGGCAATTAAACAGGGCGACCGCCCACCCCGCCGGCGTCACCCCGGACTTGATCCGGGATCCCGCTGGGACTCGATGCGTTGATATGGTCACGGGGTTGTATCAACGATACTTTTCTCCGCGAGATCCTGAAACGAGTTCAGGATGACGTCGAGAGGGGGTGTTCCGGTAGTGAGATGCGACTAACATATTGAGATGGTGTACAGAATAACAGCAAAGTTACTCTTTCAAAAGCTGGTCAGCCGTCAGGTGATCCGTAATCAGCACGTCGATATAACCCCCGTTCAGGGCACCGCGGATCGCTTCGGTTTTCCGGGGTCCTCCCGCGATACCGACCACCGTATCGATCTCTTTCAGTTTTTCCAGTGATATACCGATCATCAGTTCATTGAGATCGGTGGCTATTGGCTCGCCTTCGGCATTGAAAAAACGGAGGGCGATATCTCCCACGGCATCGGACCTGCTAATCTGCCGGCACATCTCGTCTGTTATTTCATTTCGCTCCCGGCTCAGCACCGGGTTTGTGCTGAGCGCTCCGATGCCCACGAAGAGCGTATTGATATTACTTATGAGTTCGAACGCATGCTGTACCTGCCGGTCGGCCATCAGCACCTTGCGGGCATCCCTGCTACCGACAATACCCGGGGCGGGCAGCAGGGTCAACCGGCCATTCAGCAGCTGGGATAACCGCCGCGATATATCGGCTGCATGGGCTTTGGCCTCGGGGGGACCCACTCCGCCGAGACTTTGCACGATTCGGAGATTTTTGATCGGTTTCGGGTTCATGTTTTCCACCATCGCCTGCAGGGTCGTACCCCAGGTGACACCCAGTACATCCCCTTCCTTGACAGTCCGATGCAGGTAGTCGGCGGCGGCTGTACCCAGCTGCTGTTTTAAAATGGATCCGCCTGTTTCCCGTTCCGAAGCGTTACTTTCGATAACCACCACTTCTTTGAGACCGAATTTTTCCTCCAGCCCGGTCTCAAACTCCAGAAAACTCTGTTTTGGGGTCACAACCTTGATCTGTACAATTCCCTGGGACCGGGCTTTCTTCAGCAACCGGGATACCTTGGGACGGGAAAGGTGAAGGCGGTCGGCAATCTCCTGCTGGTTGAAGTCCTGGTGGTAATACATTGAGCTCACCTTGCTGACTAACCGTATATCTACTTCATCACTGGGTCTGGACATTGTACCTGTTATGTTGTTACAACTGGCGCAGGAGGGAACACTTATCCAGTGAAACTCCCAACTGCGAGAAGGCTATTTTGGTGCCGATAATAAATTCAACTTGCCGGAAAAAACAAAATTGAAAATTTTGATTGACATTGAAGCTCTGTTTGATAAATTAAAGCATAATCATTTATGCAATAATGA
>JAWVZC010000026.1:0-20544 GCA_033722415.1 Balneolaceae bacterium
AGCCGAGGCGGCGCGGCAACTGGCCCGTCACACCGACAATCCCGACCTTCAGCTGGCCATAATGGACCTGCTATCCCGAGAACAACCGCCGCGGGTAAAAGCGGCGCTTTACCGCTCCCTGGGTGAAATTACCGGCGGAGCCTCCGGAACCGAACAGCAGTTTCTGGATGCGCTCGGGGACGAGAGCCCCCGGGTAAAAGAGGCGGCTGCCGGGGCCCTTCGGTATTTTAAGGGAAATCAGCAGGTACTACAGGCACTTCGTCGCACAGCCATGCAGGCCGACACCATATCGCTGTTCAGAACGTCTGTGAACAGCCTTGTCGAAGCCGCTGACTCTGCCGCTGCCGGAGCGGTAACAAGCCTGGTACAGAATGTGGTGAGCAGCGATTCGAGCGGGCATCGTGCAATCTATCTCCTGCAGACAGTGGCAGGACAGGAGTTCCTGGAGCGGGATGAGCTGATCAATTACCTGGAGCTGCTTGCCGGCGCAAACTACTCTTACGGAATCCGTTCGGCTGCACTCGATCTGCTGATCAGTTTTGATAACCGGCAGGAGAGATGGAATCGAAGAATCGAACAGTTGCTGGCAGACAGTGATCCGCGAATGCGACTACACGCAGTCAAAGCCGTAGAAAACCTGTCGTTTCTGGACGCAGAAGCGCTGTTGCAGGGTACCATGCTCGACGAATATGACGGCCGCGTCTACTATGAAATGAGGAGTGCAGTTCGGGAATAACTTCACCGGATGCTTTACGCGTTCTGTCTCCGCATCACTGCCGTATCCACTTCAGAAGCTCTTTAAACCCGGCGGTTTTGCCGTAATTGAGTATTCCTACGCTGTATATTTTGGCACTCAGCCAGAGCATACCCCAAAAAGTAAGAAGCATCAACACGATGGAACCGCCAATTTGCCAGATGGGGACGTCCGTAATGGCGATACGCGTTATCATCACGATGGGGGTAAAGAACGGGATCATCGAACTGATGACTGCGAGACTGGTGTCTGGTGCTTCCATCACCCGAAACAGCAGCAGGTAGGCGATAAAAATCGGAACCATCACCGGGAACATGAACTGTTGGGTATCGGTCTCGGAGTCGGCCGCCGAACCGATGGCCGCGAACATGGTGCTGTAGATCAGGTATCCGAGCACCAGGAAAATGAAAAACAGGATGATCAGCGAAAGTTCGATCGCAGGTATCTCGAACACGGCAGCGTCTACTCCGGGGGAGGCCTCCCCGGCAGCTGCAATTACTTCCTGCTGGCTCTGAAGAAACATGCCGGCCACCGGACCCGCCACGGAGCCCAGGCCAAATGCCGCTGCCACCCAGATTGCCACCTGCGTTACGGCCAGACCACCGACCCCGATAATCTTGCCGAAGAGCAGCTCCATCGGCTTTACGGAGGAGGTGATGATCTCGATAATCCGGTTGGTCTTCTCCTCGATCACACCCCGGGTCAGCAGTCCGCCGTACCCCGTCACAATTCCGAAAATCAGGATTCCCATCGCCAGGCCGATGCCCGTCAGCATCCCGAGATTATCTTCGGTCTCGACTCCCTCCTCGGTAAGTTTCCGACTGTCCAGCCCGGGTCGACTTTCATAGATTTTTTTCACTTCATCCGACACGTTGGCCCGCTCCAGGCGTTCCTGCCGGATCACTTCGCGCACGTCGTCGCGCAGACTGTTCAGAAACTGAAGCCCGCCGCTTCCGCCGTAAACCAGTTCGGCGTTGCGGTCGGTTTCGATATTCTCTTCACGGAAGATGATAAAACCGTCGATCTCCTCATCGATCACCCGGGCGCGCAGGGTGTCCACCGGAATGGAGCCGGCGTTCATGTATCGCTCCCCGTCAAGCTCCTGGAGCCGGGGATAGAGCACCTCGGTGTGATCCACGATTGCTATCTGGTGGTCGGTTTCGGTGTCCCACACCGCTATGGCCACCATAATTCCGATAAAGGCGGCCATGCCGAGCGGAATCAGGATGGTCGTCAAAATAAATGACTTGCTCTTAACCCGGGTAACATACTCCCGCTTGAGAACCAACAGTATTTTTCTGAAACTCATACTCGGTTATTCCAGCTCCTTTAGATTGATATTGTCTTCTCCTACGGTGGAGATGAAAATTTCAGTCAGCGACGGTTCCACCCGTTCAAACTTGTATATTTCAGCGTGATCCATGGCGGTTTTGAGGATCTGCTGCATGCTCTGGCCGTTCAGGACCCGGATTTCCGCGAAATTGGTAGAACGGTTGTTTATTCGCACGTTATCAAGCCGGTCCAGAAACGTCGGGTCTCCCTGGAATTCCAGGGTAACCGTATTCCTGCCAAACGAGGCCTTGATATCGCGAAGGTCGCCTTTGAGTACAGCCCGGCCGTTATTAAACAGGCAGATCTCGTCGCACATCTGCTCCACCTGCTCCATTCGGTGGGTGGAGAAAAGAACGGTTTTGTCCTTGTCCCGCAGTTCGATGACGATCTCCTTCAGCATTTCACTGTTGATCGGATCAAGCCCGCTGAAGGGTTCGTCGAAAATATAGATATCGGGATCGTGTGCAATGGTTGCGATAAACTGAATTTTCTGGGACATCCCCTTCGAGAGCTCCCCCACCTCTTTATTGTACCAGCTTTCAGCCTCAAATCGCTGCAGCCAGTAACGGATCGACTTGCTGGCCTCGGCCTGCGACAAACCCTTGAGCCGGGCCAGGTATATGAGCTGTTCTCCCACCTTCATTTTCTTGTACAAGCCCCGCTCCTCAGGCATATAGCCGATCATTTTCTGGGTTTCCGGACCCGCTTTGCGCCCGTTAATGGTGATGGAACCGCTGTCCGGAATCAGGATATGGTTGATCATGCGGATACAGGTGGTTTTGCCCGCTCCATTGGGTCCCAGTAGTCCGAAGATGCGCCCCCGGTGAACCTCAAATGAAACCTTGTTGACAGCTGTTGTTTCCCCGAACGATTTACTTACATCGTCTACCTCTATGATCGCCATTCGCGTCACCTACATTCATGTTTATCATGTGCGAACATAATATTCTGCAGATTTATAAGAAAGATTTTGACTCGGATTTAAAGATTTTCTTACTTGATGGTCGACAATGGGGGACAACATGAAATGTAACTAAGTAAGATTTTGGGATTGCAATATGGATATATTTCATTTAAGTGCCGAGTGTTATCCGGTGGCAAAAGCCGGAGGACTGGCCGATGTCGTGGGCTCTCTTCCCAAATACATGCGAGACATGGACGTAGACGCCCGGGTGGTGATGCCCAAATATGCCACCGACTGGGTGCGTGAACATAGATTCGAAACGATTTTTGAGGGAGACACCCCGCTAGGGGACGGGCAGTTTCATTACAAAATCCAGCGTGAAAAAGAGGATATCCTGGGCTTTCCCCTGTTTGTGGTGGATATCCCGGAACGTTTCGACCGGCCGGGCATCTATATCGATCCCTACAGCGGGTATGGCTACTGGGATGAACTGGAACGATATTTGAGTTTTCAGCTGGCGGCACTCGACTGGATCCACTACAGTGATGAAGATCCCGACCTGCTCCACTGCCATGACCATCATACCGCGCTGGTGCCGTTTATTATCACCAACTGCTACCGGTACCGGGGGATGGAAGATATCCCCACCGTGCTTACTGTCCACAACGCTGAGTACCAGGGGGTGTATGACCGCGGCGTATACACGCTGCTGCCGTCGTTTGATCATTCGAATATCGGACTTCTCGACTGGGACGGGAAATTTAACTGTCTTGCCGCCGGCCTGAAATGCTGCTGGCAGATTACTACGGTTTCACCGAATTATATGGAAGAGTTGAGCCAGCAGGGAGATCTTAGCCTGCTTTACCACAGCGAACGGCACAAATCGACCGGCATACTCAACGGAATCGATACCGATGTGTGGAATCCCAAGACCGATCCCTACCTCGAAAAGAACTACACGCTTAAAACTCATCGCAAAAGCAAGCTGAAGAATAAGGAAGCCCTCTGCGATCAATTCGACCTGAACTTCGACTACCCGCTTATTTCCTATATCGGGCGACTGGCCCGGGAAAAGGGGGCTGACCTGCTGCCGGATCTCTTCGGCCATTTTCTGGACAGCGAACAGAGCGTGAATTTTATGCTGCTCGGCACGGGCGATCGTTATCTCCACGAACGGTTCAACCAGCTAAACAGCCGTTTTGTCGGGTTTTTTGATGCCGCCCTCGACTATAATGAACCGCTGGCACACCTTATCTACGCGGCCAGTGATTTTATCATCATGCCCTCCAGGGTGGAACCGTGCGGTCTGAACCAGATGTACGCCATGCGCTACGGCACCGTCCCGATCGTCCGAAAAGTCGGCGGGCTGAAAGATACGGTAAAAGATATCGGGGAAGAGGGCGGATACGGCATAACGTTCTATGATTTTACCCACCATGCTGCTGTCGATGCCGTGCAGCGGGCCCTTGACCTGTATGAGGATGCCAAAGGAATGAATTCGGTGCGAAAGACCATTATGAAGTTAGATTTTTCATGGGAAAACTCGGCAAATAAATATCTCAAACTTTACAGGGAGCTGATCAATGACTAGAAGTGACAGTAAGTTATTCAAACATCGACCGGTAATTTCTGTTATTCTCGGCGGAGGCAAAGGTACCAGGCTCTATCCGCTGACCAAAGTTCGATCAAAACCGGCCGTACCGATTGCCGGAAAATATCGACTGGTGGATATCCCGATTTCCAACTGTCTGAATTCGGGGTTTCGCAGGATCTATGTACTTACGCAGTTCAATTCCGCCTCACTGAATCGCCACATCAAAAATACCTACAATTTTGATGTATTCAGCAGTGGTTTTGTCGATATTTTGGCTGCCGAGCAGACTCCCGAGAGCAAAAACTGGTACCAGGGCACGGCCGACGCGGTTCGCCAGTCGCTGCACCACATGGAAAACCACCGGCACAATCATGTTCTAATCCTGTCCGGAGATCAGCTCTACCAGATGGACTACAGCCTGATGCTGCAGCAGCATGACGAGTCGGATGCCGACCTGACAGTTGGGACCATCCCCGTCGTGGCAGAGGAAGCCACCGGTTTCGGTATCATGAAAACAGATGAGAACAAGAAGATCGCCAACTTCGTGGAGAAACCGAAGATGGAGGACCTGGAGCAGTGGCAGTCGGATATGCCGGAAAAGTTCGCCAATGAGGGGCGCCACTACCTGGCCTCCATGGGCATTTACATCTTCAAAAAAGAAACCCTGCGGGAGCTGTTCGATGGTATGCCTGACGCCACCGACTTCGGAAAGGAAATTATCCCGAAGGCGATCAACAGCGATTACGATGTGCGCAGTTTTGAATTTGACGGGTACTGGACCGATATCGGGACCATCAAATCGTTTTTTGAAGCGAATCTGGAGCTTACCTCGGAACTTCCGAAGTTCAACTTCTACGACAACGAGGACTTCATCTATACCCGGGCACGCCTGCTGCCCGCCTCCAAGCTATCGGGAACCACATTCGATCACTCGGTGCTGGCCGAGGGATGCATTATCGAGGCCAGCCGCATCGAACGGTCGGTAATCGGTATACGATCACGGATCGGGAGAGGCACCAGCATCGAAAACTCCATTATTATGGGGAACGATTTCTTCCAGTCGCGCGACGAGATCGATCGCGGTACGGCCGAGCACCCGCCGATGGGTATCGGTCAGCGCTGTTTCATCAGTAATGCCATCATTGATAAAAATGTGCGAATCGGACACGATGTGCGCATCGCCGGGGGAGATCATCTCGAAGACGGGGAATATGACAATTACCATGTTGTTGACGGCATTGTCATTGTTCCCAAGGAAGCGGTAATTCCGGATGGCACTAAAATTTAATAACCGATCGGACGAACGGTAATGCCGGGTCAACAGATCCGGCATTTTTTGTTTGGGGCTGTGCCTGCTGCGAATATGAGTTTCGAATAAAAGTGGGCGTATTACCTGATTTTTTCCATACTGGCTATGGGGGGCAAATTCAATAAAAACAGTGAGAAAAAGATAATGAAATTGTACTGGGTGAACCCTCCCGGCCAATGGATTCATGAGCTGTCCCGGGCAAACACAGTGATGGCGGGATAGGTACCTGTTACTGGTTGCTGATTATTTGGATACACACCTAGCCCGGATTTCTCACAAGCATTGAGGATTAATTCATGTATCATACTCATGGCCAATGACTTATATCATATGTAACGATACCATACGTATAACAGGGGGTATTGGGCTGCGAAATTGCCCCGTCTGCGCCGATCAAAATGGAAACACCCGCTCATCGTATTCATATACGTTTCGCTTGTGATTACCACGTTGCCTTGGACGAACCAATTTCTTGGTGAGAAATACAGGTTAGCACCCAGTGACAGTACGGATTTTCGGGTCGTCGCCTGTTCGTGTACTGTTCACGTTTCAAGATACCGGTATGGCGTTTTTTTTTACGATAGTTCCCGGGCATCTCTACTGTGAATTCGTTTCTTTTTCAAATCGGTCCGCCAGTTCCGTAGATTAGACAATAGCTGATGGTGAATCAGCACCTCATCAGCATAATTGAGACAGGAATTTCCACGAGAGCGATATCATGAAGAATTTTATTATCGGTTTTTCTGTGATCCTGGCCGTGCTGGCCGGGGTTATCCTTTTCAATACGGTTACGTTCTACTCGCTGCAGCAACAGGTGGAACCGATTACCGATAACCCGGTATACCGCAAGCGTTCGATCGACAAGCTGGCGGGGGCGGTACAAATTCCCACCATTTCGCACCAGGATACATCAGATATCGATTACGGTCGTTTTGAACAGTTTATCGGATACCTGGAGCAGCAGTTTCCCATGGTACACAGTGAGCTTGAGCAAAGCCGGGTATCCGGGTATTCACTCCTATACCGCTGGTCGGGGCGGGATACCACCGCTCCCCCGGTGATCCTGGCCGGTCATTACGATGTGGTACCCGCACCTGACAGCATGGTCTGGGTTCATCCGCCGTTTTCCGGCAGGGTGTCGGGTGGGTATATCTGGGGGCGTGGCACTCTTGATGACAAGGTAGGGGTGATAGGTATCCTGGAAGCCGTGGAGATGCTGCTGGAGGAAGGACATCAGCCCGCAACCGATATCTACCTGGCATTCGGCCATGACGAGGAGATCGGGGGACTGCAGGGGGCCAGGCAGATCGTAAATATGCTAAAAGCCCGGAACCTGGAGCCCCGATTTGTTCTTGACGAAGGGATGATGATAACGGAGGGCATTATGCCGGGAGTCGATCAGCCGCTGGCCATTATCGGGACGGGAGAGAAAGGAAATATCAGCCTGGAGCTGACGGCGCGGGGCGAATCTGGGCACTCATCGATCCCCCCGAACGTTACCTCTATTGGAAAACTGAGCCGTGCCATAACCCGACTGCAGGAGAACCCGTTTCCCGCCCGCATGGATGCCATTGCGGGAAGCCTGTTCTCGTATCTCGGACCTGAACTCCCGTTCCTGCAGAAAATGGCCGTGGCCAATCGCTGGGCTTTCGATCCGGTGTTAAAGTGGCAATTGCTGGAGACGCCCTCCACGGCCGCCCTGCTGCGTACCACCACCGCACCAACGATATTCAAAGCGGGGATAAAAGACAACGTGCTACCTTCGGAGGCAAGGGCCGTGGTGAATTTCAGAATATTGCCCGGTGACAGTATTCAGACCGTTTTTGAGCATGTCAGGAATGTGGTTGCCGACACCTCAGTCCGGCTGCGCCAGCTGGATGAGGCAACGAATCCGCGCCCGCTTGCCCCGGTAGACAGTGAATCATTTCAGCTGCTTCATCACACCGTCCGGCAGGTCCATAGCGAGGCGATTGTTGCACCCGGCCTGCTTGTGGCGGCCTCTGACGGGCGTCACTACGCGGATCTGACCGACAGGGTATACAGTTTCAGTCCCTTTACTATCGGTCCCGAGGATCTTGGCCGGTTTCACGGGAACAATGAGCGAATCGGGGTGAACAGTTATCACAAATATATCCTCTACTATTACCAGCTGATAAAAAATCAAACGGAGTATATCGATCTCAGACGGTAAGTCGTTTACAGTTTAGCTATATTTAGAAATGGAATACGCAGCTGGATCAACGTGTTAAGCCGACATTGCGTTTTGACAAGGCGGAATCCCAATTAAGCATCAGGTAACAAACCGACGTATTCAACGTATTAGGCATCTGTCTATGAAAAAAGATACCCATGAGACATATCAAAAACTGAAAAATGATCTGGAACGCATGGTGCCGGATTCGGAGCTGGAATACAGTGAAGAGGACCTGTTGATCAAACCAGAACCGGAACAACAAAAACGGTCGGAATTCTGGGAGGATACCAAGCGGTTTACCAAGAATTTCGTAGTGGCGACGCTGTGTGTAATTATCACCCTTTTATGGTGGTTTGACTGGAATGTTTCGGCCCTTGCAAGCCGCACTTCAGAAGCTTTTTCCGGGTTGTTTGGGGAACCCGTTGCGGAGGCCCCGGCTCCGCCTTCCGTTGAGATACCGCCAATTCCGGAACTGCCCGACCTTCCAGCAGATATTGAACAAGAGATCCGTTCTGAGATCGCTAACGCCCAGAGCGAGCTGAATATGGGAATGACGGATTACCTTTCTGCCCTGGAGGAGGCGGGCTACCGCGACCGGTTTTCCATGCCTGCCATAACCACCATGTACCAGGCGGGTGTTGAGATCAGCTACCTGGATGAACTTAACAGTGCGGGATTGCTGGAACAGCTCTCCTTCCCGGCCATTGTTACATTTTACAACGCTGATGTTTCCACCGAGTACCTGATCGCCATACAGCAGGGAGGATATCTTGAACAGTTCGGATTTCCCGGCGTCGCCGCACTCAGCGCCGCGGAGGTCCCGGTATCGTACCTGGACAACCTGAAAGAGAAAGGTTTGCTGGACGATCTCTCGTTTACCGATATTCTCATTATGTATGAGAGCGAGTAGGCGGCAGTCCTTGTATACCTATTCCCGAACGTGAAACCAAGTGAATGCGGAACAGGTAACTACCAGTATTGGGATCTGGAATGCCATGCTTTTAGCAGGGTTTACTTGCTCCTGGAATTACCAAACCTGTAACCTGGCACTTTCAATGTTAAACAGACACCAGGCAACGGACATCGTTCGCAGGTTCCATATTACAGGTTAAACGTTGGAATGTGGAAAGGAGACATAACTCAACGTAATATTCCAGCCTACCCTGTAATCCCTTCTCCGGCGGGCCAGGTTTCCGGTTTGGCTCTCCACTCGCTCAGCAGGTCAAGGTCATCTTCGCTGATAAATCCTTCTGCGATGGCAACGTCTACCAGGGTGGTGTAGTCGGTAAGGGTGTAGACATTTACCCCCGCTTCGTTAAACTTTTTCATCGACTTGTCGAACCCGTAAGTGAAAATACTTACAATAGCCTGGATATCCGCACCGATGAAATTGAGAGCTTCGACAACCGAAAGCACCGAACCTCCCGTAGAGATAAGGTCTTCGATGACGACTGTCTTTTCTCCTTTTTCCACGCCCCCTTCAATTTGGTTGCCCATGCCGTACGCTTTTGCCTTAGAGCGAACATAGGCCATCGGCTTGTTCATCCGGTCGGCCACCCAGGCGGCGTGAGGTATGCCTGCCGTAGCCGTACCGGTTATCACATCCACATCCGGGAATTTTTCCGAGGTAAAGGAGACAATATGATCTGCAATGTTACTTCGAATCTCGGGATAACGAAGGGTTAGCCTGTTGTCACAGTAGATCGGGGATTTCCAGCCGGATGACCAGGTAAAAGGTTCATCAGGACGTAGAATAACGGCGTTGATTTCCAACAGATGAAGTGCCAGCTCCTCTGCAAATGATGCATCTACTATCATAATACAATGTTTCCAGTTTCAGATTATTCCCTCCAGATCCCCTGTTAATTGCACAATGTAATAAAATCTTGTTAAATATTTATAAAGCGGGGATGTCTACATTATTAGCAACAAGACAAGCCTGAGAACAATGAATGCATACAGTCCGGCCAGCAGGTCATCAACAAGTATGCCCCAGCCGCCGGGGAGTTTCTGCAGGCTGTTTACCCCCAGGGGTTTGGCGATGTCAAAAAATCGGAAGCAGATAAATCCGCCGACCAGGATCAGGACATCGGTCAAAGGTACGCCGGTGAAGGGAATAGCGATAAAGGCCATCCCCTGCCCGGCAAATTCATCCATAACCAGGGGGGAGGGATCACCGCCCCAGACGCGTTCACACTCATCGGCCACCCAGAGCGTCAGGAATGAGCAGAGCGCGGTAAACAGGGCCATGCCGTACCAGGGACTGTATACGCCTACAAAATAGATCGGGAAGAGCGCAAAAAAACTACCCCACGTACCCGGAGCGTTCGGAAGAAATCCGGCATTGAAGAAGCTACCGATAATCGGTTTTAGTCGTTGCATTGTTGTTCTTTAGTTTGAAGAGATCTCGGTTAACGTAGACATATTCAAGCCCGGAGTATACCGTAAGTATTACCACGGCGATCATCATCCATTTCAGGATGCCGGACTCCATCAGCCACAAGCAGGAGGCACTGAGCCATACATCGGTTTCAATAAACACGCCGACCATCAAAACAAGGTACAGAAACACCATCTGGCTCATGGTTTTGACTTTGGCGGTAAAACGGGTATCCATCTCCATGTTGCGGTAGTCGGCCAGCATCCGCATGCCGGTCACGAACACGTCACGCATGACAATCAGTCCGACGGCCCACCATGGAAACTGGTCGGCATCAATAAAAGGCAAGCAGATAAAACCTGCAAATGTGAGGATTTTGTCGGCAAGCGGGTCCAGGAATACTCCGTAGGAGGTTTGCACACCATAGAGGCGGGCGATATACCCGTCGAAAAAATCAGTTACCACGGCAACAGCAAAAACAGCAATGCTTAACGAGCGCCAGACCACCTCATCCTGAATGTACATGAACAGAAAGATGGGAGCCAGGATGATGCGGAGTGTACTCAGTATGTTCGGAATCCGTTGCACGGCGGAAAGATAGTAATAGTTACCTAGAAATCTTACCCGGATTATTCACCAGCAAATTAGTGCAGCCGTTCTCAAATGCAAGCTGGGGTTTGTCTCCCGGTGAGACAATGTCTGTGTATCCGGGACCGGCTGACTGCCAACGCAACCGCAAGATATCACATTATATGCCGATTATCACCGGCCATGGTATCCCGGGTTCCGTGCTGTCAATTCGGTTTTCCCTGTCCCTGTTCCGCTTCGTATTTTTGGGCAAGTGCCGGTAAATTCGGCCTGTGAATAGATCTTCTTCTGAAGCTGGCGTGTAGCTGGGCGGTCAGGTGGCGAAAGGTTGGGGCCATGCCCGGGGAAAGGAGTTTTTCCGGAGAGTGCCGATGATTTTGCAGATTCATAATAAACAGCTTCGAAAAGCGTGTAACTATTGATATTTTCCCCTCATATCAAAAACGGCTAAAGGATCGGTATGAATGCGGAAATTGTAAGCATCGGCAACGAATTGCTGATTGGCGATACGGTAAACACCAACGCCAGCTGGATCGGGCAGACTCTGACGGAGGAGGGATTGGATGTCAAGGGCATTCACACCATTGGAGATGAGCTGGAAATTGTAAAAGATACCATTTGGCGCAGTATGGAGAAACATGACCTGGTGGTCTGTACGGGCGGACTGGGGCCCACGCATGATGATGTGACCAAGAAGGCCCTTCAGCAGCTTTTTGATGCCGAAATGGTGGTTGAGGAATCTGTGCTACGGTTTGTCAAGAAGATGTTTAGAAAACGCAATATCCCCTTCACAAAATCAAACTATCACCAGGCGGAAGTGCTGGACAATGCCGAAGTGCTCTTTAATACCCAGGGCACGGCTCCCGGACTCTGGTTCGAGGAGTTTGAAAGCTTTCTTGCCGTACTGCCGGGCGTACCGTGCGAAATGAAGCACCTTATGGGGGAGAAAGTGATCCCCAGGCTGCGGGAAAAGCTAAGCCACCGGGAATTTCGCCGCTCCCGTTATATTGTGACTGCGGGTATCGGAGAGAGTACTCTTACTGACGAAGTGATCGGAGATCTGGATGAGTTCCTGCAAAATGGAACTACCGTGGCCTACCTGCCGAGTCCTTACGGGGTGCGAATCCGCATTACAAATTCCGGTCGATCCCGGGAACAGATTGCCAAACACATTGATCCCGTGGCTGATCATATCTATCAAAAGGCCGGTCCGCTTATTATCGGGGAAGGCAAGGAACTCACCCTCAGTGAAGTACTGGGGAATGAGCTGCGGAAACGCGACCTTACCATTGCCACCGCCGAAAGCTGTACCGGGGGACATCTTTCAGACAGGCTCACCGATATTCCCGGCAGCAGTGATTACGTGGTCGGCGGGATACTGGCTTACGCCAACCGGATTAAGACGAAAGAGCTGTTCGTTTCGGAGCTGGCACTTCAGGAGCACGGGGCGGTAAGTAAACCAATTGCCCTGGAGATGGCTGAACATGTGGCGGAAAAATTTAAAACCGATATCGGAATTTCGACCACCGGCATTGCCGGACCGGGAGGGGGAACAGAGGAGAAACCGGTCGGCACGGTGTGGATCGGGTTCTGGTCCCGGGAACAGCATTTTGCTTTGCGTGCGCTCTTTACCAATGATCGGTTGATTAACAAGGAACGAACGGTGGCTGTTGCCCTTGAGACGGTTCGTCGCACGCTGCTCGGTATCGAAACCATGCCGTACGGAATAGAACCCGAATGGGCTTGAGTTCCAGGCTGGAGACATACCTCGTTGTCCTGTTGTGGTCCCTGAGCGCCACAACCCCTCTCCGGGCCCAGGTTAACGCCCTGCCGGTTGAAACCCGACCGGATACGGTGGCCGGTGATACAGTGGCTGCCGATACCCTCCTGAACGCTCCTCCGTCAGTACCCCTGGTCAACATCTTGCCCTGGGAATATCACCACGGTATCGGCTACCGAACGGTGTCGAACGACAGCCTGCTTCGATGGCAGACCTGGCCCGACTGGACGTATAAAATGAATCGGGATCCGGGTACAATTACGTTTCGGCTGGGTACCATAGGACGAAGTAACACCGCGTTGATTGGTGCCCACGAGCCGCGACATCAGGAACTCTACTGGGAGGATATCCCAATGCACAATCGCGTCAGCGGCACGGTCAACTGGAACGTCATGCCGATCCATAAAATACGATCGGTTCAGGAACATTCCGGCGGTATTGTCCATCGCACAAATTACTACCTCCGCAACTACTACGTAAACAAGCCGCTCACCAAGTTGATCTTTGACGAAAGCAAGTTTAACCGACGGGCCCTGGAATTCTGGATAACCCAGAATTTCAGCCAGAAAACGAACGTGGAGCTGAGCTTCTGGGATCGAAGGGCCGGGGGCGGGTACAACAACTCCTCGTTTACCGGCAACCAGATTTGGGGGCGGGTCTACCACCAGTACGACAACCAGCAGTTCTTCAAATTGCGGTTTCTTACGGGCAAACGAGATCTCGGGGAACCGTTCGGGTACGACATCCCCGACCTGGATCGCTTTGCGTTCAACAGGTTTAACACGCCCGCGGTGGAATCGAGTGGCAAGTCCAGTTCCGGGTTTACAACACTGGCTCTTTCCTATCACCGCCGGCCGGAAGATACTGTGGCGGTCACGGAACGGTTTCGGGCCGGACTCTTCATGAATAATCAGAAGCGGGAGGTCAGCTATTCGGCCGATACCACGTTCACGCAGCTCAACTCTGTTGGCGGGTATGCCCGAAAATGGCTTGAGCTGCACCCGTTTTCGATCGAAGGGCAACTGCGATACGAACTCTTCAGCAACAAGCAGCCCGCCCGATCCAGCCTTCAGCTGGATAGCTGGAGTTCGATCGACGTTTCCGGTTCCCTTGCGGTGACACCATTCCGCGGTGCCAGCATTTCCGGTAGTGCGGCACTCACCTCGCGGAAGGATATGACCGGCTACTCGTTTGGGGGGAATTTCGAATTTGCTTTTTGGGATCGCCTGCGACTGCAGGGCGGGGTCTCCAGCGGAACCCATCTGCCGAGCCTCCAGCAGTTGTACTGGAGTTCGGACGAATACAGCGGATCGCCGGGGCTGGACCCGGAACAAATTTCGGAAGCACACACCACCGTTTCCTACTCCGTTCTGAAAGGGCTGGAGGTCGGCACCAGGGGACAGTACAAGCAGATCTCCGATGGGATCATGCTGAATGATCAAAACCGGTTTGTGAATATCGACCGGTATGAGGCGGTATCGGCCACGGGATTTGCCGATTTTGAGAGTACTCATTTCGAACTCTCCGGTTCCGGTACCGTGCAGCAGTATCGCAATGCCATACCGGATCAGTCATCGGGGGTGCCGGTGTTCAATACAACGCGTATCTGGCTGAAAGGGAGAGCCTACTGGAAAGGATATCTCTTTGATCGGGCAACTTATGTGAAGGCGGGTTTTGCCGGCATGCTCTCTCCCTCGGGCTATCGCCCAGAACACTATGACACCGCTCTGGATTACTGGCAGCCCGCCAGTACCGACCAGCAGCTACCGTGGTTCAGCCGGCTCGATTTTGATCTTTCCGCCCGGGTACGATCGATCATATTTGTGCTGCGGTATGAAAATATCCTTGACGAAGTTAGCCAACTCGGCTACTTTGAGACAGCTGGTTACCCGATGGCACCCCGAAGATTCTTGTTCGGGGTTCGGGCCCTGTTTAACAACTGATACAACATTTACAGCGGGCTTTGAAATACCTCCTCACAAGCCCCATTTGTGGTCACAGAAAGTGCCTGGGGAGGTCGAAACACCGGTATTTTAACGGTTTTAACAGTGACATTAAGGTAAGCACGATAGTTCATGAGTCTCAGATATGTTATTAAAGAAGGCGTAGCAGGTTTTAAGCGGGCGCGGCTGGCTTCCTTCACTTCCATTTTTTCGCTGTTTATTGCGGTACTTCTGCTGGGAATATTGGCCCGCGTATCATTTAATATCTATCAGGTGGCCAATGCCCTCAAACAGTCGATCGATGTTGAGGTGTTCCTGGTGGACCTGGATGACCGGTCAACGCGGGACCTGCGCACCAAGCTGGAGGAGGAACCGCTGGTACAGAATCTTTCTTATATCTCGAAAGACAGTGCGGCGTCCATCTTCCGGGAGGAGTTCGGGACCGGCGGGGAATCACTGGCTGAACTCAAATTTCTCCCGGCGTCATTCCGGTTATCGATAGACCCCGACGCTTCTGTGGCACAGGTGGACTCCCTAATCACCCGGGTGGAGCAATACCGAGGGGTTGACGAAGTCCAGTTCAACCAGCAGCTCCTGCAGCTGCTGCAGTCCCGTTTCCAGACGGTAGCCGTAGCGGGCGGAGGTATCGGGTTTTTGATATTACTGGCGGCTGTCATCCTCGTCTTTAACACGATCAGGCTCACAATTTACGCCAAAAGAGGGCTGATAAAAGCGATGAAGCTGGTCGGTGCCACGAACGCGTTTATCCGCCGCCCGTTCGTGGTGGAGGGAGTAATCCAGGGAGTCGTCGCCGGGGTTGCGGCGGTCGTGGTTATGTACCTGTTTTTCCTGTTCCTGCTGCCGGAATATATTCCGCAGTTCGGTGTGCTCTCCTGGCCATTCGGCCGCTGGTATTACCTCTGCGGTGCTATGTTGCTGCTCTCGGTACTGATGGGATACCTCGGCAGCCTCTGGGCCGCACGGCGTTTTATCCGGAAAACGTCGGTCTCCAACGAGTAGGAACGTCCCGTTCTGCCGGTTTCGGGAAGTACCGGGCTGACCGTTTTTCGGCCTCCAAACCGAAGCGCCTGAACGGCAAATTGTGATCTGGATTTGAGTTTTTAAACAGGAGAGGGGCCGGGTCTGTTTTATTCTTTCCGGTTTATTTATACATTTGCGAAAAGTTGTATGATGAATAGGTATTCACGGTCATATTATCCCGGATGCAGGAACGGACTCGTATTCCTGCTCTTTGTTGTGTGGTTCACCTTGCCGGGAATTACCGGTTTGCAGCTCGCTGAAGCACCCGGTACCGGTACGACTGCTGTTGCTCCTGAAGCCATCTGTTTGAAGCAGCAGAGCCCTGGCATTCCGACTTTATATGGAAATACAGCCGGCGGGTGGCAACATCCTGAAACCGGCACCCGCAGCCAATCTCCACCTCTGATACTGCTTGCCGAAAACCATGAGGGTGATGAAGAAAAAAAAGTCAGACAGATTGCACCCGGTAAATGCGTTTCATGCGGTAACCGAGCGTATCCCCCATTAAGTAGACAACTGACACACCTCCCGGATCGCTCTCTTTTTGGTGATTATACTCTTTTGTTACTCTCAACCGTGGTGTTTTTGCACTAGGCCTCTCCCATTTTTTGCTATGTGACCACCATCTGATTGTCTGATGAGATGTATCAGCCCGATATGCTGTAGATCCTGCCAAAATTGATCTGAGCTACGGGGGCTGGATGCTAATAGCAGCTTTTTCAGCTTACAAGCATCATTCAGTGCAGTTGCCTTGGTAATGAAATCCCGAAAACCCGTTCAGAAGAAGGCAATAAAGGTCATGTCTCGCAGGCTGTTTTACAGAAATATGCTGTGAATTTTAACAGCTGACGGGAAATAACAAGTTATAACAAAAATCAACCACCTGTCACGTGAAGAATTCAAGACTCAGTAATGCGATTAGAAATTTTTTTAAAAAAGATTCGGCTGCCGGAATCATGCTGCTGCTGGCAACCATTGCTGCACTTGTTGTAGCCAACAGTCCGGCCGGTGAATACTACCACCACCTTATGGAGGAGCGGGTTTCCCTGCGCATATCATCCCTCTTGATCGATCATACCATACATCACTGGATTAACGACGGCCTGATGGCCATCTTTTTTCTGCTGGTGGGACTGGAGATTAAACGGGAATTGAAGTACGGGGAATTATCGTCTGTGAGATCGGCCATTCTACCGGTGGTGGCGGCATTTTGCGGTGCCGCGGTACCCGCACTGATATTCTGGGGATTGAATGACGGAACCAACTACATGAATGGATGGGCGATACCGATGGCGACCGATATCGCATTTGTAATCGGGGTGATGGCCGTTCTGGGATCCAGGATTCCGGTGTGGGCCAAGGTATTTGTAACAACCATTGCCGTAGTTGATGATCTTATTGCCGTGTTAATTATTGCAGTTTTTTATACCGAGCAGATCAGCTTGTCAGCGTTGCTCATTGCCGCTGTTTGTATGGCAGTGTTGCTGGCAATGAACTACGGTAGAGTAAACAAGCTAAGTCCCTACCTGCTTGTCGGGGTTGTCTTGTGGTGGGCCGTGCTTGAATCGGGAGTCCATGCCACCATTGCAGGGGTTCTGCTGGGTTTTGCGATTCCGGCTTCTCGGGGCTGGAGTGTGGCGCGGCTGCGTGAATATGCCCGGGAGGGGTTCGAACTGTTTGACCAGGCTGCCGACGAGGATCTGCCGGTTACCCGTGAGCAGGCTTTGCACCATATGGATATGACGTTGAGTAATGCCGAATCACCGCTTCACAGGCTGGAACACAAACTCCATCACACCGTGTATTTTGTGATTATGCCGCTTTTCGCATTTGCCAATGCCGGTGTTGTATTTGATCCGCAGATTGTTCACGATGCCGTCCGGTCACCGCTGACCTGGGGAGTGGTGCTGGGCCTGTTTTTTGGGAAGCAGATCGGTATTTTTGGTTCAACCTGGGTGATGACCAAGATCAGGTTCTCCCCGCTATCCGACAACAGGGAAACCTGGAAAGTAGTATACGGGCTAGCCCTGCTTGGAGGTATCGGGTTTACCATGTCTCTGTTCATAGCCAATCTGTCTTTCAGCAACGCCCTGTTACTGGATTACTCGAAAGTCGGTATTCTGGCCGGATCCATCATCAGCGGCAGTTTGGGATATTTCGTGTTGAAAAGGAGACCTCATTACGGACGTGAAACTCAGCAGGAGTTTGATGTGCCCGAACAGGAGGTTTATGAGAGCTGATATCAACGGATTTGTAGTGTCCGCGGCCGGTATATCATCAATAATTCCGACAGCAGATAAATCCGTAGGGCCGGTTACCCGTAGAATCCGCGAATAAAAAACAGCAAATAAATGGCAAACAGCAGGGCGCCGGCCCACCGGGGAATGGTGTTTTTGGACATCACCGCGGCCAGAAACAGCACCGTCCCGATACAGATCGGCAGGTAGAAGGTTGTCACCGACTGATCGACAGTTACGGGGCCAAGCAGGGCAATACACCCGGCATTAAAGAGAAAAAAAGCAAGTATGGATCCAACCACATTGCCGTAGGCGATTTCTGGACGCCCTTTCAGCGCGGCGGGCAGTTCCCGGGCCAGCTCCTCCATACTGATTACCAGAGCGAGAACAGTCATGCCCGTCACGGTTTCCGACAGCTGCCAGTAACCGATCAAGAATCCTGTTCCGGTCAGCAGCATTTCACTTCCGGCGTAGATCGCTGCCAGGGAGACCAGCAGCCAGCCTGCCGACTGCCATCCCGACATCTGTTCGGCCTCCTCGAGTGATTTCCGCAGTTCCCCGGACGGACGAACATCCGCACCGTTGCCGGACAGATACAACAGGAATCCAACAGCCCCGGCATAGGCGGCCAGCAGCAGTATTCCGTCAACCCGGCCCAGCTCACCATCCAGGCAGAGGACACCCAGCAAGGCGGTCGAAATAACGGGAATGGCCAGGATGGATCCCGGAACCTCATCAAACCTGAGGGGAACAATTAAGGCGGTGATACCCAGTGCCAGGGCTATTGCCACCATGGCCGACCCAAAAATCGTACCTGTGGCAATCCCGTTCATTTTTTCAACCGAGGCTACAGCCCCCACCGCCAGGTTTTCCGGGTCGAACCCGATAAAAATGACGCTTACAAGAAAGGCGGAGATCCCGAAATTCAGTGATGTACCCACCGTTGATTCCACCAGTTTCTCCGAGAAAAAAAGAACCAGCAGGAGTCCGGCGGCAAAAAGCAAGACGGCATAGGTGACTGTAAGTTCCATACGCTTTCTGACCGGTTCCAGTTACTAAAAAAAAACAGTACTGCAGAAACCCATTCACAGTTACCGTTTGCATCGCGATAGTTATCCTGCATTCTAATGTGTAACAGTGTTGGGCACAGAGAAAAATACAAATTCAACGGACCAAGATTATGCGTACAAAACCACTTTTGGGACCCCTCCTCTTATTCGTCATCCTGGCAGGCTGCACTTCGAACAGCACGAACAGCGGTGATCCTGAACCCTTTGAACCCCGGGAACTGCCGCGTTCTTTGACCGAGTCGGAGACAAATCTGGTGCACCAGACCGGACAATTCGGATTCAGGCTGATCAGGAACCTGGCGACGGAAAACCCGCAGAAAAATCACTTAATATCACCGCTCAGTATCCAGATGGCATACGGCATGGCAATGAATGGAGCCAATGGAGATACCTACACGCAAATACGGGACACGTTCGGGTTCCAGGATATGAGCAGGGAAGAGATCAACGAATCCGCCAAAAGTCTGCTGGAATTACTGGTCGGATTTGACGAAAATGTAACCATAAACGTGGCCAACTCCATCTGGTACAGGGATTCCTTTTCCGTAGAGCAGGAATTCCTGCAGACCAACGAAACATATTACGGGGCTTCCGTAACCCCGGCCGATTTCAGTGACCCGGCCACAGTTGGCCTGATCAACGGGTGGGTTGCCGAGAACACCGAGGGACTGATAGAGAACATCGTCACGAAGATTGACCCGCTGATGATGATGTACCTGCTCAACGCGGTCTACTTTCAGGGCGACTGGACCTACCCGTTCGATCCTGAGAACACCGAAAAGGAGCCGTTCCGCCTTGCCGCCGGAAGCTCCGTCGAAGCGGAAATGATGCACCTGGAAGAACAGGAGAATATGTACTACAAGGAAGGGGAGGATTACCGGGCCGTTAATCTTTATTACGGGGATGCCGGATTTGCCATGACCATGGTGCTGCCCGTTGAGGATATTTCTGTTACCGAGTGGCTTGAGACGGTGAACTGGGAAAAGTGGCAGCAGGTGACCAGCGGCTTCCGGGAGGTCAACCTGACACTAACGATGCCGAAATTTGAAATGAAGTATGAGATCGACCGATTCAAACAGGTACTAAAAGCGCTGGGAATACGGGATGCGTTTGAACCCACGGCTGCCGATTTCAGCCGGATTAATCCTGATGAAACGGATCTGCATATCAGTGATACCCGTCACAAAACGTTTATCAAGGTTGACGAGAAAGGTACCGAAGCGGCGGCGGTAACCTCCGTTGGAATTGAAACAACAAGTGAACCACAGAGCCGGGAGATCAGGTTCGATCGCCCCTATTTTTACGTAATCCGGGAAGTCGAATCCGGATCGGTACTGTTTATGGGAATCATGCAAAACCCGGTTGAGTAGCATTATACCCTGTTACCCGGGCTATTATGAGAACAGTTGTCGTTGTGA
>JAWVZC010000027.1:0-20504 GCA_033722415.1 Balneolaceae bacterium
TACACGGATTACGCATCACGCACCTGGAACAAGATACCTGCCGAAACGAGATTCCCGGATTGCAACAAGTAGCCGAATGTGACCGATTAGCCTGCATTTCTCACGAGAATTAGATTGGATTGCTTGCAATGCTTTGATATGCAATGAGTTCCATTGACTGCAATCTTGAAACGGGTATACCAGTGTGTAGTGGACTGCGGGATGGGCCCGTCTGTTGCGTTCAAGATGGTAGTCTTCCGCTCAACGTATAACCATACGTTGAGCTTGCAATGACCCCTTCGCCTTGCTGACGACCCAATTTCCTGGTGAGAAATACCGGTTAGTTCTCCCGGGAGCTGCAGGCTAAAAATCCTGTTGCTCGTATCGCCGGGCCAGTCGCTGCTCGTTGACTCGTTCCAGGTGCGCCAGTTTTTCGGGATCCAGTGCGGCGATCGTCATCTCCCGCTTGCCGAGCGCTCCCTCCTCGCGGGCCACATGCCAGCCGGCCCAGGCCATGGCACCGCGGGCTTTGGATGCCGCCGAATAGGTGGACAGTATCACCGGCGGACTGCTCCATGCAGCCAGTTTTCTGAACACTTCTCCGGTCCAGAGTTCGGGATTGACCTGCGGGGAGAACGGATCATGAAAAATATAATCGGCATCCAGATTTTGGGGACTGAAATCGGAGAATGGTCCGTGATATAGTTGCAGTGTGATGCCGGCGGCCGGTTCAAACCGGTTTAGCCCCGGCTTCAGATGTTTGAAGATTTGCGATATTTGCAGCGTAAGATCGGGATGTGCGAGATATTCGCCATAATTGAATGTGCGCGCGGTGCGGGCGTCAACCGGATACGCTTCAACGGTGAAATAGTCAATGGTGGTACTCGAGCCGGTTTCCAGGTACTCGTCCATCAGCAGCAGGAAGTTGAGACCGGTGCCGAATCCCACTTCCAGGATGGTCAGGTGATCGGCCCCGGGCAGGTGATTGAGCAGCCCGTTTTTAATGAAGAAATTGTGCCTGCTTTCGGCAACCGCTCCATTGGGGTTGTGGTAATGCTGTTCAAACCGGTGGGAATACAGGGTGTGGGAACCGTCTTCGGTAACCCGGAGTTCGGGCCGGGGATCTGCTGATTCGCCGGGATTTTCGGTGGTGCTACTCATTGAGTGGGGTTGATTGAAACATTGCCGTACCCGCAGTGTGCACTGACCGGTACCCCCCCCCCGTTGATCGTGCCTTCAATTCTTCCCTCGGTTTGTTCGCCGGAAAAGTCGAAAACATTGTCGATACTTGCCCGGTTGCCGCGGATCAGTATGTCGGCCTGAACAGACCGGGGAAGCTGCAGGGAGATGTTGCCGGCCGAAGTGTTGAACTCAACGGGGCCGTTCAGCAATTGGATAGCCGCCGAGATGTTGCCGCCGGAGGTTTTGGCCTCTCCCGCACCGGTGATCTGCTCCTGGGTAATATGTCCTCCTCCGGTAGAAAGATCAAAACGCCCGGAAGCGCGGGTCAGGTTGATATGCCCGCCGGAAGTGGAGAGGTCCAGCTCACCGTCCACCCTGCTGCCGGTGATATGCCCGCCCCTGGTATCAGCTGAGATGGTACCGGAGAGATCATCCAGGGTAATATGTCCCCCGGAGGTCTTTACATCATGATTTCCGCGGAGGTGGGTTACCGAGATGTGTCCGCCGGAGGTGTTTACATCAATATCGGTTTGCCTCGGCACGGTGACGGTGGCTTCGAGGTTGATGCGGTCGGAAAAAGATTCTCCCCGGTCAGACTCTACCGAAACGGACGCCTCACGGTTTTCACGCTTCATCCGCATCAGCAGCCTCCGGCCCAGCATGCCCGGATCCTCGATATCGCCGGTGGCCTGCAAAACGATCTCGCCACCCGCCGTATCCGCCCCGATGACGTTCACATTGCCGAAACCGAGATCCAGTTCCATCCGGCCGTCAACGGGGAGATTCAGCGATTTCCGGTAGACATAAACCCCGGGTGAAACTTCTGACCAGGAGGCCTCCTCCACCCTGAATTTCCGGTTTATAAATACCTTGTTATCCTGCAGTTTGATGTTGAAGTTCCCGTCTTCCATCTGCTGCAGTTTTTTTTCAAAGTCCCGTAGGTACTTTTCAACGGCAATCTGGGTGGACTCACCGACGCTGATCGTCTGTTCCTGCTCCTGGATCAGCTTGTCAAGGTTTTGCAGCTCCACTTCCAGGTTCTTCAGGTTGTCGAGATTTTTCAGGTTCCGCAGGTTCTCGAGGTTTTTGAGGTTCTCCAGGTTCTGCAGGTCAATAACGATGGAAGGGGGTATCGGGGGTTCAGGCACCGATACGGTATCGGCGTGGTGCGGATGTGAAGCGGCGCGACTGGCATGACGCCGGTCATCCTCCCTGTTTAACAGGAAAATGGCGATCCCGATGAAGGTGAGGCCCGCCACTACAATTTCCCAGGAAATGCTGTTTGTGTTCATCGAATTACGTCAAAAAGTGGTTGTCTGGTGAACATATTCGGGTAACAATGGATACATACGGGAACGCCGTTCAAATGTTACAATTCCCCGTATTTCTAACAAGCGTTAATGCGGGGTTCGAGTAATACCATTGTCCACAGTAAGTTACATTAATTTGGGACTGAAATCATTGTCACAGCGTGTGTTAAGCAAAGAAAATAGTCTACCTGCATAGTTGTCCTGTCCACGTACCCAGGCAGGTTTTCCGGCGCTGAGGTCCGGACGTCTTGCAAACCAACCGATTTCTTGGCAAGAAAAGCGGGATAGCGATAAAAGAGTTGCCCAAATTTAATTATTTTGCAAAAAATTACTGAAATCCAAAATGACTCGGCAATTGATACCGATAATCGCCAGGCAAATAGAAGATCTGACCGAAACCAATTTTGAACAGATGGTGGAGATACGTCGTCATCTGCACCGGCACCCGGAAGTGAGCTACAAGGAACTTGAAACGACCCAGTACATTGTAGAGCAACTGCAGGACCTGGGGATTCCTGTGGACCGCCCGCTGGATACCGGCTGTGTGGGCGTATTGGAAGGGGACGACTCAGACCGGGTAGTGGCACTTCGGGCCGATATCGATGCCCTGGCGATCCGTGAGGAGGGCGATCACAAGCAAGAGTTCCTCTCGGAAAACGAGGGCGTGGCCCACTGCTGCGGGCACGATTGCCATACGGCAAACCTGCTGGGAACGGCCCGAATACTGAGTGAACTGCGCGATCAGATCGAGGGTACCGTTCTGCTGATTTTTCAGCCCGCCGAAGAGAAGCTGCCCGGCGGCGGACGCCTGCTATGCGAAACGGGATACCTGCAGGAAAAAGAGGTGGACATAATCTATGGGCTGCATTCGAGCCCGTTTCTGAAACCCGGACAGATCGGTATCAAAAAGGGACCGCTGATGGCCCGTCCGGACGAGTTTAATATCGAAATTATCGGCAAAGGCGGACACGCGGCCTCGCCCCATGAAACGGTGGATCCGGTAGTGCTGGCCTCCCAGGCGGTGACGGCGATACAGACGATCGCCAGCCGCAATATCGACCCGAGCGAACCGGTCGTCATCACCATCGGGAAGATTGCTGGGGGCACCGCTCACAACATTATTCCGGAAAAAGTGGAGATGATCGGTACGATCAGAACGTTCTCCGAGCAAACCGCGAAATTTATCAGTGAGCGGATCGAAAAAATTGTCAGCGGAATCACCTCTTCGGCTGACGCCACCTACCGCTATACGTTTGATCCGGGGTATCCTGCCGTGGATAATACCGGCTGGGCGACCGACATTGTGATCGATACCGCATCCCGCCTGCTGGGCCGGGAGCAGGTGAAAATTCTGGAAAAACCGATTATGGCGGGAGAGGATTTCGCCTTTTACCAGCAACATTTCCCCGGTGTGTTCTTCTTCCTGGGCAGCGGCAGTGAGGAGACGGGATCCGTTTACCCGTGGCACCACCCGAAGTACAACGTGGACGAGCGCTGTTTCAGGACCGGCGCGGCACTGATGGCTTCCCTGGTGTTTCAGCCGATACCGGAAACCCCGGACAGGTAGGAGAATGCAGAAATAAAACGCGGGTACGGGGCACCTTACCGGTATCCCGGTCAAGCTGCATGGCGGATTGTGGATGTCATGTATATCCCCTGGCAGGCATGACCGGCCGCCAGGGAATCACCTTTCCGCCGAAAAGTTACGTGATATGTCATGAACAACCACTCTTACTGGGAAGAAGATTCCTTCAATTTTCGATACGACCTCGTGGTCGTCGGGGCCGGCATAACGGGACTCTCCTCGGCCCTCTTCTTCAAACGGGAATTTCCGGGACGATCGGTGCTGGTGCTGGAACGGGGAGCCATCCCGCAGGGCGCCAGCACCCGGAACGCCGGGTTTGCCTGCATCGGGTCAATAACCGAGCACCTGGCAGACCTGGAACGCACTACCCCGCAGGAAGTACGGGAGCGCATCCTGCGACGGTACCGCGGGCTGGAGTTGCTCAAGCAGACGGTTGGGGTGGAGTCACTCCGCTATACCCCGTGCGGGGGCTATGAACTTTTTACCTCAGAAGAAGAATTTCAGCGCGCACGAGACCATATTCCCACGTTTAACCGATGGCTGCAGGAGCTGACCGGCCAGCAGGAGGTCTACCGGGCGGACACCCTGAACGGGTACCCGGTAATCTCCAACCGGCTTGAGGGGGCGCTACATCCCGGGCAGATGATGCGAATCCTGGTGCATCTGGCCCGTGAGGCAGGAGTGGAAATCCGGTGGAACGCGGAGGTGCACTCGGTACGCAGCAGTGGCAGTGTTCGGCTTGATGACGGAACGAAATTCACGGGAACAAGGGTCCTGGTCGCGGCCAACGGTTTTGCCGGGCGGTTGCTGCCCGAGATCGACGTAGTGCCTGCTCGCGGGTATCTGTTTGTGACCCGCCCCCTCAAAGAGCTCCGCTGGCGGGGCACCTTCCATTACGACCGGGGGTATATCTATTTTCGGGATCTGGGTGATCGACTGCTGCTGGGCGGTGCCCGTAACGTGGCCGAGGCCGAGGAGAAAACGGATGCGTTCGGAGTGAACGCCCGGATCAGAAATCACCTTATGGAGTTTGCCAATGATATCCTTGAGCTGGAAACGGGCTGGGCGATTGATCGCGAGTGGTCGGGCATCATGGGTTTTACCGACACCAAGACACCGGTGGTTCGCGGGGTTGAAGGACGGGTGTACGTAGCCGCTGGGCTCAGCGGTATGGGCGTGGCCATCGGAATGCAGGTGGCCCGGGAGGCGGTGGCACTGCTTGAGGCGTAAAGTGATCCGGGCAGCCAGGATTGCTTCCCGGAAATGTGTCACCGACGACGAACACCGCGGGTGTCGTTGGCAGTCCAGATACTTTGTTCTTTCCGGGGGCTGGTTGTCAACCTGCTCTCTTGGTGATGTAAGCAGTAATCGATCGGTATTCACACTGTAGATTCGGGTTACCCGATGTTGGTCTGTTTTGCTTTGAACTCCCGGTAGAGCTCCAGGAATTCATTCAGCATCATGGCGGTTGCACCCCAGAGCGGCACGCGGTGCACATCCCAATAGGGAACCTTAAAGGTGTGGTTGCGGAGGTTCCAGTCTTCCACGGTCAGGTTTTTCTTGCCCAGAAGGCTCTCAAGCTCTACAGAAAATGCCTCCTCCACTTCTCGGCGATCGAGCGTGAGTGCTGGCTGTTCTTCCATATAACCCACCACCGGGGTGACATCGTTGTTGGAGTAGCTGACAAAGAGTTTCGTCAAACGGCCGGTGATATGCACGGATTCGGGGTCGATCCCCACCTCCTCGCGGGCCTCACGGAGAGCGGTCTCCTCCGGTGTTTCCCCGTCTTCGGAGCGTCCGCCCGGAAAGCTGATCTGGCCGCCGTGATCGATCTCGCTGCTCCGCAGGGTCAGCAGCAGCTCGAGAACCGCTTCATCATTCGGATAGATCAGGACCAGCACACTGCTTTGCCGGGCATGTGTGGTCGGTTCCATAATCCGCCTCGGGCCGTTACTCCCTAGGGGTTCCGGGGCCATTTTCAACTGAACGTGGCGGCCCGGGAGGGGGTGCTGTAAACGGGATTCAAGAAAACGTACAAATCGGTGCATGCTATCTGTTTGGCAAGATGTTAGGTATAAAACGGGGGACCTGCCGCTGATATTCTTTGTACTTCCGCCCGAACTTGGCAACCAGGTTGCGCTCCTCGAACACGGAGCCAATCCAGAAGTAAAGCCCGAACAGTACGGTAATGAATGCCAGTTTATTGCTCATTATGGGATGAAACAGCAATATCATCATGGAAGCCGTGTAAAGAGGGTGCCGGACCCGGCTGTAAATGCCCCGTGTCACGAGCCGATCCCCCTGGTCGCTGGAGCTGTCACTTTGGTGTTTGCACTGTTCGATACCGAGGAAATGCATCAAGTTGACTGTGCGCAGGGAGATCACAAACATGGCACCTCCTGCAAGCTGCAGCACATGGAAGAACAGTGCATACGGATAGGGTACTTCATAGAGGAATCCATCGGGAAAGGGTGACAGCCAGTACCAGGTTCCCAGCAGCATGGTGGATAGCACCGTGTAGGAGATCCGGTAAACCGGCCTGATCCCCGGGAAGCGTTTAAAGATCCGCTCTTTGATCTCCCGTTTTGCCAGGAGTGTATGCGATGCCGCGAATATAGCAAACCCGGTTGCTGATAGGGCCATATCCGTAAATAGAACTGAATCCAAGGGTCTGATCCTGAAATTGCCCGTCTGTTATGCGCTTAAAATGATAATAAATTATATGAAAACAGCAACTTAACTTTAAAAATTTAATGCCAATTGCGTTATTACACAATGATATAACTATTTAGAACATATCATCCAATCCATAACCAGGAAGCGCTACACTTCTTTCAGGGCTAAACATAACAAATAAAGAGACGATAAATATGAATATTAGATATACACGAATACTTGGTGTTTTAATGGTAGCGGCGGTCTTTATGTTCAACGGCTGCGATCAGCCCACGGAGGTTGAAAACAGGGAACAGGAAACAGGGGAGCCTGCGGTCAATGCCACAAGCGGTGATCCGATTGAGGGTCAGTATATCGTATCACTGAAAGCGGATGCCGCCACCGGTACCCTGGCTGAACGGGCCAAGCAGGCACGACGGCAGATTCAGACCGTGACCGAGGCCAACCGGATTGCACCGGAACGGATTGTAAAGCGGTATACCTACGCGATCAGCGGTTTTGCCGCTCAACTGGATGATGAGCAACTGGCCGGCCTGAGAAAAGACAACCGGGTCGCCTATATTGAGCAGGACCGCGTCATAACCCTGGCTCCGCCCTGCGGTACGCCTGCCAATCCCTGTGACGGTGGTGACGACGGGGGCGATACCTCGGGTGAGACAGTTCCGTGGGGCGTATCCCGTGTTGGCGGACCGGTTAGTAGCACTGGTGTGGCCTGGGTTATCGACTCCGGGGTCGACCTTGATCATCCCGACCTGAACGTGGATACCCGGCGCAGTGCTACGTTCGTATCGAAGGGCAAGGATTCAAAGTCGGCCGATGACAACAACGGTCACGGTACCCATGTAGCCGGAACCATTGCCGCCATTGACAACGACACCGACGTGGTGGGCGTGGCGGCAGGAGCCACCGTCGTGGGTGTTAAAGTGCTTGATCAGCGCGGCAGCGGATCCTACTCCGATGTGATTGCGGGCATCGATTATGTAGCGGGCAACGCCTCGCCGGGCGACGTTGCGAACCTGAGCCTGGGCGGCAATCCCTCGTCATCGGTAGACGATGCGGTTCGGAATGCGGCGGACCAGGGTATCTATTTTGCAGTTGCTGCGGGTAACAGCGGGGATGATGCCAACAACTACTCCCCGGCCCGCGTGGAATACAGCAACGTATGGACGGTTTCGGCCACCGACGAAGCCGACCAGTTTGCTTCGTTCTCGAACTACTCGGGTCCGACCGATCCGCCGGTGGAATTTGCCGCCCCGGGCGTAAGCGTTCTTTCGCTCTACAAGGACGGGGGAACCGCCACGTTCGACGGTACCTCCATGGCTGCCCCGCATGTAGCGGGCATCCTGCTGTTGACGGGGGGCAGTCCGCTTTCCGACGGGTCGGCCGGTGGAGACCCGGACGGCGACCCCGACCCGATCGTTCACAACTAATCGTCTTCAGGTATTTTTAAAGTACAGGCACCTGTCAACCCGGCAGGTGTCTTTTTTGTGGCGCTCTTTCAAAGCTACTGCATACTCCGTACTTTAGCGGGGCTTGAAAGGAAATTGAATCGTTGATGGAAGCAACAAGAGTACCATATGAGTAAAAAATATAATGTGTACGGTATCGGGAATGCACTCGTGGATATCGAGTTTGAGATCACTGATGATTTCCTGCAGAAACATGATGTAAAAAAGGGCGTGATGACACTGGTGGACGAAGAAACCCAGTTTCGCCTGATTGAGGCGATCAACCACGAGGAGGCGGTGCGGAAACCGGGGGGATCGGCTGCAAACACCGTATTTGCCGTGAGCCAGTTCGGTGGCAAAGCGTTCTATTCCTGCAAGGTCGCAAACGACCGCTTCGGGGATGAGTACCTGGAGGATATGAAAGAAGCCGGGATCGATACCAACTTCGACCGCCAGCGGCAGCAAGAGGGGATCACCGGGAAATGCCTGGTGATGATCACCGACGATGCCGACCGGACACTCAACACTTTTTTGGGCATCACCTCGGAACTTTCCACCAGCGAAGTGGACGAGCATGCCATCAGCGATTCCGAATATGTGTACCTGGAGGGATACCTGGTGGCCTCCGAAAGCGGGCTGGAGGCGATGACGCTGGCGAAGAACAGTGCGGAAAACAACGGGGCCAAAACGGCACTGACCCTCTCCGATCCCTCCGTTGTGGAGGCGTTCAGGGGACGGTTTGAGGAGGTTGTCGGGGCTTCGGTGGATCTACTGTTTTGCAATGAAGAGGAGGCAAAGATGTTTACCGGCACCTCGGATCTGGCCGAAGCGCGGCAGGCGCTAAAAAAGGAGGCGCGCCGGTTTGTCATTACCCAGGGAAGTAACGGTGCCATGATATGGGACGGTGACACCTTTATCGATATCGAACCGTATGACGTGAAAGCGATCGACACGAACGGGGCGGGCGACATGTTCGCCGGGGCGTTTCTTTACGGGATTACCGAGGGACTCGGTTTCGCGGCCTCCGGCAAACTGGCCAGCCTGGCCTGCTCAAAAGTGGTTTCCCAGTTTGGCCCCCGGCTGAAATGGCACCAGGCCCAGGAAGTGCTCCACGAGTTGACCTGAGCCGGTTCCCGAACGTTGGACGGCTCTTCTGTGATATGCTTCGTATGCCATCCGGTGACCCGCAGAAAACGGGGATAAACTACAACGTCACTAAATTCAATTCTTTCCTGCAACATGGACAAGCTGATACTTGCCAGCCGAAATAAACACAAAATCGAAGAACTCAGGCAAACGCTTGCCGACCTGGATGTCATGCTGGTTTCGGCCCTCGATTTCGATGAGCTTGGCGAGGTTGCGGAAGACAAGCTGACCCTCAGCGGCAATGCCCTGAAAAAAGCACGGTACGCGTTCGAGCGAACCGGACTGCCGGCACTCGCTGACGATACCGGGCTGGAGGTAGATGCACTCGATGGCCGCCCGGGGGTGTTTTCCGCACGGTACGCGGGTGAGGACGCCACCTACGAGGAAAATACCGACAAGCTGCTGGCCGAGCTGGCTGAGGTGGATGAGATCGACCGGCTGGCACAGTTTCGAACCGTAGTGGCGTTCGTGGACGAAAACGGGGAGGAGCACCTGTTTGAAGGCATCTGTCGCGGCAAAATATTGAGAGAACGGCGGGGCAGCAAGGGGTTCGGCTACGACCCGGTATTCCAGCCCGAGGGCTTCGACCAGACCTTTGCCGAACTCGATTCCGAACAGAAGAACCGAATCAGCCACCGCGGACGTGCCATCCGCAAGTTTCACGACTGGCTGGAGACGGTGTTGCGCAGCTAACCGAGATTTCCCATAAAAATCACCGGCCACGAAGCAATTATTGCTATCAGGAACTGGTTAATCGTCGCTCCATCTCCATTCCTCATTCCCGTCACGTATTTCTCATCACTCATCTCTTGTTAAAAATGATATCGTACAAAGGCCTCGATCGCCTCATACTCCGCAAACCCCAGCTCATCGTAGAGGCGGGCCGTGCCGCGGTTTCGCTCCTCCGATCGCTGCCAGAACTCCCGCTCGTCGGGACCCGGGAAGAGGGGACGGTCTTTCTGTGACTGGTGCTTGAATATGGCGCGGCGTTTCTTGCCCAGCTCCTGGGGACTCAGCGGCACCGCCATCTCGATCTCGTTGATATCCCACTCCTGCCAGGCTCCGCGATAGAGCCACACGTAGCACTCATCCGCCCACGGTTCATCCCTGCACTCCTCCAGGGCGTTGAAGATCGCCTTCAGGCAGACCCGGTGGGTACCATGGGGATCCGAAAGGTCGCCGGCGGCATACACCTGGTGGGGTTTCACCTCCTGCAGCAGCTTGCGGATGATATCCACGTCGGCCTGGGAGAGCGGTTTCTTCTTGACCCGGCCCGTCTCGTAAAACGGCATATCCAGGAAATGGAGCTGTTCCTCCGGGATGCCGCAATACCGCCCCGCGGCTTTTGCTTCCCCGCGGCGGATCAGGCCCTTGATCTGCTTGATCGCTTCCGAATCGATCTGGCCGGGCTCTTTCTTGCGCAGAAACTGCTGGATGTCCGCCAGCATCTCCTCGCTGTCTTCACGATCCAGGTTGAACATGTCGTTGTACTCGGATACAAAATCGGCAAACCGGATGACGTCATCATCAAAAACGGCGATATTGCCCGAGGTCTGATACGCCACGTGCACCTCGTGGCCGTGTTCAACCAGCCTGATCAGGGTGCCTCCCATCGAGATGACATCGTCGTCGGGATGGGGGCTGAACACGATCACCCGCTTGGGAAAGGGCTCGGCGCGTTCCGGACGGTTGGTATCGTCGGCATCGGGTTTGCCGCCGGGCCAGCCCGTGATGGTATGCTGCAGTTCGTTGAACACCTTCAGGTTGATGTTGTACGCCGGGCCTTTCTGGGTGAGCAGGTCGCCCATGCCGTGTTCGTTGTAATCTTCGTCGGTCAGCTTCAGTACCGGCTTCTCCACCTTCTGGCAGAGCCAGACCACGCCTTTGCGGATCATCTTGTCGGTCCACTCGATGGAGGTGAGCAGCCAGGGCGTTTTGCGGCGGGTCAGTTCCGCGGCCGAGGCATCATCCAGGATCACGTTGGCATTGTCATGCTGCTGCAGGTAGGTGGCCGGCACCCGCTCGTTGACCGGTCCCTCCACCGCCTCCTTGATGATGGGAGCCTTCCCTTCACCCCACGCCATCAGGAAGATCCGGTCGGCATCCAGGATCGTGCCGATACCCATTGTGATGGCCCGCCGCGGGACGTGCTCCTCGCCGAAAAAGTCGCTAGCCGCATCTTTGCGGGTGATTCGATCGAGTGTGATCAGGCGGGTGCGTGAATCGGGGCGAGAGCCGGGTTCGTTAAACCCGATGTGGCCGGTACGGCCGATCCCCAGGATCTGTATATCGAGTCCGCCGGCCTCCCTGATCTTCTGTTCGTAGGCCCGGCAATACTCGGGGATCTCCTCCTCGTCCAGCGTGCCGTCGGGAATATGGATCTGCTCCTCCGGGATGTCGATCTCGTCAAACAGGTGCTCCTTCATAAACCGTACGTAGCTCTGCAGGGAATCCGGCTCCATCGGGTAATACTCGTCCAGGTTGAAGGTGATGACATTCCGGAAACTGAGTCCTTCCTCCTTGTGCATCCTGATCAGCTCTTCATACAGTTTGGTCGGGGTGGAGCCGGTGGCGAGCCCGAGTACGGTATGTTCCCCCTTTCCGTTGTTTTTCCGAATGTGATCCGCAATTTCCCGGGCTACCGACTTGGTTGCCGTGACGGAGTCGGAAAATATTTCGGTCGGAATCTGTTCATAGTATTTTACATTTTCGCTGGAGTACGCCATAAAATCTGGTTTTTGATTTTAGGAAAAAGAGTCCTATTTACGGTTACGGTTTAACCACATGCGGGATTGGGGTATTCAAAAGGCTATGGTATAATATCACTATTTGATCGCATTTCCGCTGAGAAGAATCACAGATCAATCTGAACGGACAACCGTCTTATGGTACAACGTGATGAACGACTCATCTCGCTGGATGTATTCAGGGGTATTACCATTGCAGGAATGATCCTGGTGAACAATCCCGGCTCGTGGTCGGCCATATACCCACCCCTTCGTCACGCCGAATGGAACGGCTGGACGCCTACTGATCTCATCTTCCCGTTTTTCCTGTTTATCGTGGGCGTGGCCATGATCTACTCGTTCAACAGTATGGAGAGCAAAGGTATATCCAAAAAAGTGATTTACAAAAAAGTTTTTAAGCGGGCTGGTCTGCTGTTTTTCATCGGGCTGGGAATGGAGGTGTTCCCGGTCTTCCGCACCGAGCCGCTCCGGCTGCTTGATCTCTCCTCGCTCCGCATCCTCGGGGTGCTGCAGCGGATCGGGCTCTGCTACCTGGTTGCCTCCGTCATCTACCTGGAGTTCCGGAAACCGGCACGACTTGCCTGGTGGACGGGGGGACTCCTGGTCGGTTACTGGGCACTGATGGTCTGGGTACCCGTACCGGGTTACGGGACGGGCGTATTGACCACGGAGGGCAACCTGGCAACCTACATTGACAATGCCATACTCGGGGCGCATACCTGGCAGCCGGGGTGGGAGCCGGAGGGTTTTCTCAGCACGATTCCCGCCGTCGGTACCGTACTTATCGGTCTGCTGACCGGGCAGCTGCTTAAATCCGGTCGAGACCGGAATGAGAAGGCGTTGTATATGTTTGTTTGGGCACATGCCGGGCTGCTGGCAGGCATTATTGTGGATACCTGGTTCCCGATTAACAAGGGGCTGTGGACCAGTTCCTACGTGCTGTTTACCGGGGGGATGGCTCTCCATGTACTCGCGGTCTGTTACTGGCTGATCGATATCAGGGGAGTGAAGTGGTGGACCAAACCGTTTGTAATTCTGGGCATGAATGCCCTGGCGGTGTATGTGATGTCGAGCCTGGGAGCCAAACTGCTGGATATGCTGCCCGCACCGGCAGGCACGGCATCCTCCCTCAAGAGTTTGATCTACCAGGACCTGCTGCTGCCGCTGGCGGAGCCGGTTAGCGCCTCGCTGATGTTTGCGCTGGGCTACGTGTTGTGTTGGCTGTGGGTTATGTCAATATTTTACAGGAGAAAGATCTTTATTAAAATTTAGCCGCGGAGATCTCACGCAACGGCTGAATACGTGAAATCTACTGATGCTGTTACCGGGCTTTTACCGGCTGCAGTAACCGATACCGAACGGATATGGAATAACATGTTGAAAAAAGCGGGACTTAGCTGTGGGATTTAGTATTATCGATTACATCGTGATTGTCGTTTACCTGGTGGCCGTGGCGGTTCTCGGTATCAGGATTGCGGGCAAACAGTCTTCCACCTCGGATTATTTTCTGGGGGGACACGGCATCCCCTGGTGGGCGGTGCTGTTCTCGGTGGTGGCCACCGAAACCAGCACACTGACGTTCATCAGTATTCCGGCGGTGGCCTACGGGGGGGACCTGACGTTCCTGCAGATCACCTTTGGTTACATTGCGGGACGAGTGATGGTGAGCCTTTTTTTCCTGCCGAAATATTACGAAGGCAACCTGTCTACCGCCTACCAGTTCCTGGCCAACCGGTTTGGTGTCTCCATGCGGAATGCCGCCAGCACCACGTTTATGGTAACGCGCCTGCTGGCCGACGGGGTGCGCCTGTTTGCCACCGCCATACCGCTGGCGATTATCCTGCGGCTGGGCGGGGCATTTTCCGGTTGGGGCGATATCGAGATCTATCTTCTTGCCATCGCGGCAATTTCGGTCATAACCCTGGTGTATACCCTGATAGGCGGTATCAAGGCGGTGGTCTGGATGGATGTAATGCAGATGGCGGTCTACATCGGGGGGGCACTGGTTGCGATGGGGATCATGATTGCCGGACTGCCCGAGGGATTCGGCGGGGCGATTTCGGCCGCTGCGGAGGCCGGCAAGACCGATCTCATCGATTTCGGGTTCGGGATGCCTGTTACCGACTTCATCGCCGCCCCCTATACCTTTGTAACGGCACTGGTGGGCGGAGCGATCTTTTCGGTGGCTTCGCACGGCACCGACCACCTTATCGTTCAGCGACTGCTCACCACCCGCAATCTGAAAAATAGCCAAAAAGCCCTGGTCTGGAGCGGGGTGGTTGTGGCCCTGCAATTTGCCCTCTTCCTGGTGATCGGGCTGCTGCTCTACGGGTTTTACAACGCGAAGCCGCCAGAAGCGCTGGGACTGGCAACCACCGATGAAATTTTTGCCAAGTTTATCGTCGAGCAGCTTCCGGTGGGGCTCTCGGGATTGATCGTGGCCGCCCTGTTTGCCGCCGCCATGAGTAGCCTCAGCTCCTCGCTCAACTCGCTGGCCTCCTCTACCACGCTGGATCTCTACAAACCGTATTTCGGCGAGAGAAATACCGAAGCGGAGGATCTCCGGATTTCCCGGATCATTACGGTGATCTGGGCCTTTATCCTGACCGGTTCGGCATTCTTCTTCGCCTACCTGCAGCTGCAGGAGGGGGAACGCCCCGCGGTTGTGGAGCTTGGCCTGGGCATCGCCTCCTATACCTACGGCGGTCTGCTCGGGGCATTCGTGCTCGGCCGGTGGTTTGAGACCCCCGATCGACGGGATGCCATGATCGGCTTTTTTGCGGGTCTTGTGTCCCTGCTGTTTATGGTGAAGGGACCGGTACAGAACCTGTTGCCCGGCGAGGGACTGGCGATCGCCTGGCCGCTCTACACGCTGGTGGGAAGCTTGATAGTTGTGGCGGTGGGTAACCTCTCACGGGTTATCAGGAAGTAAAAACTCCGATCCGGGACGACTTGCCGTGGCAGCGACAACTGCGCTGCACGATGTATGGGCCGAACAGCGCAGAAAAAGATGGCAGCTTACCCCGGAACCCGTTATTATGAATCAGGCAAGGAACCTTACCATGCGTTATACATTTAACCAACGGAGTGATCATGAAGCGAGTAACCGGCATCGGAGGCGTGTTTTTCAAGAGTCGTGATTCCCGGCAGACCAGGGAGTGGTACCGCAAGCACCTCGGTATCCAGAGCGGAGAGTACGGCGGAACGTTTGAGTGGCGCCATGCGGGCGACGGCAGTAAAAAAGGGTTTACCGCATGGGGTCCGTTCAAGGATGATACCGACTATTTTGATCCCGGCACACGGGAGTTTATGATCAACTACCGGGTGGATAACCTGAAAAAGCTGCTGGAACAGCTGGAAGAGGAAGGCGTGGAGATCGTAGGTGGAATCGAGGAGTATGAATACGGTAAATTCGGCTGGATTATGGATCCCGATGGCACAAAAATCGAGCTCTGGGAACCGAATGACGAGGTCTACTCCGGCATGGCCGATGAGGGCCTGAATATGAGCAGCTGAGTTTGCCGGACAACCATTGCATCCCGGGCCGGTTCCGACTGTCGAGAGATCCCGAACCGGGAAACAAGACCGATCCCCATGATATATCGTTTGTTGGTGATACCTGCACTTCTGCTGTTTCTGGTATCGTGTGGCCGTTCCGAACTGCAGCCAAAGCAGGGTTCTGCAACGATTTCCGCGATCGACAGCCTGCTGGCTTCTGAAGTTGCCGGGCCGCTGCCCGGGGCGGTGGTCCGGGTGCAGCAGGGCGATTCCGTGCTGCATGAGAACGCGTACGGGTTTGCTCGGATGTACGGGAACGATCTGCAGCCGGTAGAACAGCCCGATACCATGCGGGTTGATCACCTGTTCGATCTCGCATCGCTGACCAAGGTGTTCGTCACCACGTTTGGAATCATGATGCTGGTCGATGAGGGCTCGGTACATCTTGATGATCCCATACACCGGTGGCTGCCGGAGTTTTCCGAAGGCAAGAAACGCGACATTACCCTGCGGCACCTACTGTCGCATTCCGCGGGGTTGTGCCCGTGGAAGCCGACCTACTACCGCGCCTCGGATCCCGCTGAACAGTACGGGTATATCGCGGCCCTTCCGCTGCAGTACCCGGTGGGCGAAGGACGGCATTATTCCGACCTGGGATTCATGCTGCTCGGTGAAATTATCCACAGGATCACCGGCAGTCGGGTCGACCGTTTTCTTCGGGATCGGCTCTACGAACCGCTGGGCCTCAGGCGAACATGCTACACTCCCCTGGAGCATGGGATGGCGGCCGGCGAAATTGCGGCGACTTCGCACGGAAATCCGTTTGAACGACAGATGGTGTATGACGACTCGTTCGGATATAATGTAGATCTGGACCCGGAGTTGTGGGACGGCTGGCGGCAGTACACCCTGCGGGGTGAGGTGAACGACGGGAATGCCTGGTACGGGGCCGGGGGTGTGGCGGCACATGCCGGGCTTTTCTCCATGGCCGCCGACCTGCAGGTGCTGATCACCCTGCTGCTGAACGGCGGGAACCGTAACGGAGAGCAGCTGATATCGCCGGCTGTAGTCGATACGTTTCTAACGGAAAACCGGTTCGGCAACGGGCTGGGGTGGGCGATGGATCCGGCGGTCTTTTCTGCGGAGGGCGTGCCAGCGGGCAGTTTCGGGCACACGGGGTTCACCGGCACCAGCGTTGCGGTTATCCCGGAAAAGCAGCTTTCGATTATCCTGCTCACCAACCGCCAGCATGCCGGTCGCCTGGAAAGCGGCTATTACTACGACCTGGATCCGCTGCGCCAGAAACTTGTCGATATCGTATTACAGTTCGATGGACACGGAAAAAACCGCTGATCGAGTCGGGGAAGTCGTCGCCTCCATGAGGGCCCGTACTGTGAGATCCCTGACTAGAGCCATATTAACGTGCAATCCCCGCCAGCGGGCTCCTGACCCGGTAATATCCGGTCGTCGCCCCCCGGTACCCCATGCAGAAATGCCGGTCGACGACATGCAGTTGATTTTTTTTACGGTAAAACCGCTATTTAAAAAGCAGAGGCAGGGATATTGCCGCGTCTTTTAATCGCACCTTAGAGGAATTGAAATGGACGACGACCGACGACAGATGACCGATGACCGTTTGTTTTGTGGCCCTTTCTTTATTGGATTGATAGTAAACTGATAGCTGATAGCCGACTGCTGATCACTGATCGCTGTCAGGACGCTGGTAAAACCGGAATCGGGACCTTGAAGCGGGGTGTCAACAGTCAACCGTGATTCCTGCCCCCTCCCACAAAGGAATGGCCATATTGATACCAACTTACTGTTCAAGCACCATGCATCACCAGCCGTTGAAGCAGTATAGCTGGGCATCGGTCCGCCGTCCCCGGTCATCGGTCATCCGTCTTTTCCAAAAATACCGAACAGGAACTGAAGTC
Source organism: Balneolaceae bacterium (assembly GCA_033722415.1). Lineage (GTDB taxonomy): Bacteria > Bacteroidota > Rhodothermia > Balneolales > Balneolaceae > JAMQKA01. The sequence continues at coordinate 17,506 of JAWVZC010000027.1, forward strand.
AGCTCAAACTCGTATCTGTCCTTCAACCTGCAACCTTCAAACCTGCAACCTTCAACCTGTCCACTCAATTATTCCGGGTCATACGCCAAGTTCGACTGCAGCCAGCGCTCTACCTCCCCGACCGCCATTCCTTTGCGTTCGGCATAGTTCTCGATCTGGTCGCGTTTCAGGTTGCCGACGTTGAAGTAGGTGGATTCGGGATGAGCGAAGTAGAGTCCGCTGACCGATGCCGCCGGGGTCATCGCCTTGCTTTCGGTCAGCGTAATACAGGCATTTTCGGGGACTTGCAGCAGCTCAAACAGGATATCTTTCTCCGTATGATCCGGCTGGGCGGGATAGCCCGGCGCGGGCCTGATGCCGGTGTACTTCTCCCGTATCAGTTCCTCGTTGCTAAAGTTCTCATCCGGTGCGTAGCCCCAGTACTCTTTGCGCACCTTTTCATGCATCAGCTCGGCAAACGCCTCCGCGAGGCGGTCGGCCAGTGCCTTGGTCAGGATGGCGTGGTAGTCGTCATGCTGATCCTCGTACTGTTTCACCAGCTTGTCTGCCCCCAGCCCGGCCGTGACGGCAAATCCGCCCACATAATCCCGTAGGCCCGATTTTTTTGGAGCCACAAAATCGGCCAGGGCCTTGTTGGGTTCTCCTCTTCGCTTTTGGGCCTGTTGACGCAAGGTATGGAGTACGGTTTGAACCTCGGTACGGGTGTCATCGGAATAGATCTCGATATCGTCGTGCCCCACGCTGTTGGCGGGAAATAATCCCATCACCCCGTTTGCCTGCAGCAGCTGCTGTTTGACGATCCTGTCAAGCAGCCGGCGGGCATCGTCATACAGCTTTCGGGCCTCTTCGCCGTAGGTGTCATCCTCCAGGATGGCGGGAAACCGACCCGGCATCTGCCAGGTAATAAAAAAGGGTCCCCAGTCGATGTAATTGCGCAGTTCCGAGAGGGGATAATCCCGGAACACATGAAGGCCCGGGTTCCGGGGTTTTACGACAGGACTGTTCTTCCAGTCGATCTGCATCTTGTTCTGCCGGGCTTCTTCCAGCGAAAGATATGTTTTGCGGCTGGATCGGCCCTCATGCTGCCGGCGCAGCTGCTCGTATTCATCGGCCGTCTCCTGTACAAACTCATCTCGCAGGGTTTTGGAAACAAGGTTGCCGGCCACCGACACGCTCCGCGAGGCATCCAGCACATGGACCACCGGCTGATCGTAATTCGGTTCAATTTTAACAGCGGTGTGAAGCCGCGAGGTAGTGGCGCCGCCGATCATCAGCGGCTGGGTGAACTTCTCCCGTTTCAGCTCTTTGGCCACATGCACCATCTCGTCCAGCGAGGGCGTGATGAGCCCGCTGAGCCCGATCAGGTCCACGTTATTTGATTTGGCCTCCTCCAGGATCTTTTCTGCAGGAACCATCACTCCCAGGTCGATCACGTCAAAATTGTTGCAGCGCAGCACCACCGCCACGATATTTTTGCCGATGTCGTGCACATCGCCCTTTACGGTGGCCAGCAGAACCCGGGCCTTGGGTTCGCTGTTTTTGTTTTTCCGTTTCTCCTCCTCGATATAGGGGACCAGGTGCGCCACCCCCTTCTTCATGACGCGGGCGCTTTTTACCACCTGGGGCAGAAACATTTTGCCCGCCCCGAACAGGTCGCCGACTACGTCCATACCCCGCATCATCGGTCCCTCGATGACCTCGATCGGGTGATCATACTGCTGCCGTGCCTCCTCCACGTCATCCACAATATAGTCCACAATTCCCTTGACCAGGGCGTGTTTGATCCGCTCCTCCACATCCTGTTCGCGCCACTCCTCTTTTTTGGCAGCCTGCGTGCCGGACGATTCATCCTTGATCTCTTCGGCATACTCCAGCAGACGTTCGGTGGCATCATCCCGGCGGTTGAGCAGTACATCCTCCACCCGTTCCCGGAGTGCTTCGGGGATCTCCTCGTACACCTCCAGCTGACCGGCATTGACAATACCCATATCCATGCCCGCCTCAATGGCATGGTACAGGAAGGCGGAGTGCATCGCCTCGCGCATCCGGTTGTTGCCTCGGAATGAGAACGAGATGTTACTGACCCCGCCGCTCACCTTGGCCAGTGGCAGGTTTTCCTTGATCCACTTTGTGGCCCGGATAAAATCAACCCCGTAGCTGTTGTGTTCCTCGATGCCGGTGGCCACCGTCAGAATGTTGGGATCCATGATGATATCCTGCGGCTTAAAACCAACTTCTTCGGTGAGGATGTTGTAGGCGCGTTCGGCGATCTCGATTCGGCGTTCATAGGTATCGGCCTGGCCCTTTTCGTCAAACGCCATGACGATGACCGCCGCCCCGAAATTGCGAATTTCCCGGGCCTGTTTTTTAAATTCCTCTTCGCCCTCTTTCAGGCTGATGGAGTTGACCACGCATTTGCCCTGCACCGTTTTGAGTCCCCCCTTCAGTACCGACCATTTCGAGGAATCGATCATAATCGGGACCCGTGCGATATCCGGTTCGGCGGCGATCAGCTGCAGAAAGTCGGTCATGGCCTTCTCGGAGTCGAGCATCCCCTCGTCCATGTTCACATCCACGATCTGGGCCCCGTTTTCCACCTGCTGACGCGCCACCGAGAGCGCCTCCTCGAAGTCGCCGTCGGTGATCAGGCGCCGAAACTTCCGGGAACCCATCACGTTGGTGCGCTCCCCGACATTGACAAAGTTGGTTTCCGGGCGAACCACCAGGGGCTCGAGTCCGCTGAGCCGCAGGTACGGTTTCTGTTTGGGGATCGACCGGGGTTCATACCGGCCGGCTACCTCGGCAATGGCCGCGATATGTTCGGGACGCGTGCCGCAGCATCCCCCCACGATATTCACGAAGTCGGCTTCCGCGTACTCCCGGAACTGTTCGGCCATGAATTCGGGCGACTCGTTATACTCGCCCATTTCGTCGGGCAGGCCGGCGTTGGGGTAGAGGCTGGTGTGACAGTCGGCGATTTCCGCCAGCTCCTCGATGTA
>JAWVZC010000028.1:0-20374 GCA_033722415.1 Balneolaceae bacterium
CAAGGATACCGCGGCCCGGCGGATCGATGCCACCAAATTTCGAGGAGACAGTGTATACCAGACCCTGGAGATATCCCGCATGGAGTGGATCCCCGAAAGCAAACAGTGGCGAATGCTGAATGTCAAGCGGCGCCAGTTTAATCCGGGTGGATACGTGGATGAACGCCTTGACACCCTGATTGTGGAACTGAGCATCTACCCGCAGGACCTGGCCCGCACCACCTCCGATATCTACCAGCTCACCTACCCTGAGGCGCAGGATTATATTGCCTCCCTGGAACGGAGCGGCGCCACCGGCATCAGCCTGCCGAGGATCCAGTACTACGGCCGCCTGGCCTATCCCTTCTCAATAATTGTTGTAACCATCATCGGCTTCTCGATCGCCTCTGTTCGCCGAAGGGGCGGAAAGGGATTCTACATCGCCGCCGGGTTGACCATCAGCTTCCTCTACCTGGCGTTCATGAAAGTGATCGAACCCTTTGGCCAGGAAGGGGCGATAGAGCCCATTGTCGCCGCACTAATACCGCACCTGTTCTTCTTCCTGGTGGGGATCGGGCTCCTTTTTTCAGCCCGGAAGTGAATGTGTACCAGTACCCCTCTGGGGGGAGTACTTTTCGGCGGGTGTCGCTGCTCTTCTGGTCATGGAGAATTTTGCAAATTACTGCTGTCTATGAGTCAGCAGTAGTTCTGTTCGACAAGTAAGCACATATTACAATGTCATAAATGCACTTTACTATTACTCACTTGTTAATATTTTTGTCTGGGCAGATGAATTATCAGGTTCTTTTATTTCAATGCGGATTTGATCTTTATTTCGCATTCCGTGATCTACTGAAAGGGTAAATTCATGGACACCCTGTGCCATATCCAAGCTATATTTGTCGGTCGATTTTTCTAACAACTGTTGGTCCTGCCAGACGATAACACCTTCCATAGAATCGAAAACCAAATCAACTTTTCCCCCTGAAAGAACTTCCATTTTAAATCTTACAACACTATACGATTCCTCCTCCTCAAGTGTGATGACTGGCAGCTCGTCAAGTGGTAGTCCACCTGAAACGTTACTATATGCAGGTTTCCAGTTCAACATCTCCTTATCATTCAAGGTATACTCTACACCATTTTGTCGTATGTTTTCTTCAACTTTTTCACCTGAATTCAACACGTTCCAGCGGCGTACATATTTTTTTTGAGGAACGCGAAATGTTCCTTGCTCTCCAAGTTTGGATAGAAAACCTACCAAATCAATAAATTCTTCTCGCTCCAGGCCTGAGGTTAATCCCGGTGGCATGAGCGAACCAGGGACCGTTTCATGTACCTTAATCTGATTTTTTGGAATTGAAATTTCCTGTCCCGTCACATCTTGAATGACTAACTCTGAACTTGTTTCGCGCACCACATATCCATTTACCACGCTGCCATCACTTCTGACAACCCGATTAAGTTCATACCCATCTTTGATATCGGCACTCGGATTTAACAGGCTTTCGATAATATAATCTGTGGGAGCATTAGCACCCAGGCTACTTAAATCGTTACCGATTGCCCCTCCGGCCCCACCGATGGCGTGACAACTCATGCAGTTAAGATTCCGAAATATTTTTTCTCCTTTTACCGGGTCCGCACTGGCCTTAATATCGAGTTCCAGCCTGTTCATTTCTCTGTCGCTCAGCTGCTGCTGCATTCGGTCCGGAGGGAGTTCTCCACCCAGCTCTATTAATACGTTTTTCAGTTTATTTACGTCTTCATCATCCCTCCGGTGAAAAGGTATATGCTGCTGAATTGCCCTGTTCCCCTGTTGTGCAATCTTATCGGGAAGGTCTTGACCAGCTAATTTTTTGGCTAACACTTTAGGTCCCTCGGTCTGCATATAAAAGGCTGAAAAAATTCCGGCAGTGGCTTCTTCATCAGATGTCTCCTGCAACAGGGTAACAGCGATCTCAGCCGCCTGGTTTATATCTAATTGTATAAGGCGCTTAACGGCCATCAGACGGAGTTCAGGTGAATTATCTTTACCTGTCATTTCCTTTAATAGTTCTTGACTTTCTTTGTCGCCGAACAGAGCCAGTGCATCTAAGGCAGCCTCTCGTATTCTACCACTTTCCTGCAGTGCAAGATCAGCAAGTTTGGAACGATATTGCTTTAAATCCCAATATCCTATCAGTTTAACTGTCCTTTGGGCCACTTGTTCGCTATCTGCATCAATAAATCCAATGATCTTATCCAAATTTGTACTTGGTTCTGCATCCTGCTGACGTGCTGCCTCTACGAGTGTGCCCAAATATGTAGCGCGCCTGCTTATATGGATGTTCTCATCACTCAATGCTAAATTAAGAACAACATCCAAATCTTCCGTTCTTCCCAGCTTTGCAACGGAATTAAACACGTCCTGAAGATATTCTTCTGGTACCTCACCCTTCGTATAAAGATCGAGCAAGTGCTTTACCGCCATGGGGTTGTCAACGGATTTAAGCGCATACGCTTTCTTTTTGGGATCACCGAAAAAATCCGGTTCCGTTTCTATTTTCTCCAACCAGTACGGCTCGAGTTCGCGAATGGTCTGCCAGAGCGCAAAATCCAGGAACCTGTCCATAGACGAGTCAAGCACCGAAAGGGCGCTGGAAGCCGCCTCTGCCGTCGACTCGTTTCGAAGCGCGATGACCGCCTCAAGCCGTACTTTGGGATGTTGATCGGCAACGGCTTGTTCAAGTAAGCCGAAGGCATTATCGATATCTTCATACCAATAGTTTAAAACTCTTGTGGCAGCAGCTCGGGCCTGATGCTTCTCCGAGGTTAATACTTTTTTAAGCAGTGCTTCATTCACGACATCCACAGACTGGTAAACCCACAATGCTTGCAACAGGTGATGTTCATAATCGGGATGACCGGGATCTAAATTTTTTGTCCAGGAATTTAAATGAGGAAGAATCTTCTCAGCTCCGCGCTCTTTCAACAAACGCCTGGCCTGTGATCGTGTCCATTGTTCCGGTCTTTTCAAGGCATCCAGGAGCTCACTTGTTCCAGCTCCGCTCAATTGAGGGTTATCTACCAGAGGGTGATCTTTTGCGGTAATTCGCCAAATACGACCGTGCGTGTGATCTCGGCGTGGATCCCGGAAATCAACTTCTCCATGTTGAATAATCGGGTTGTACCAATCAGCCACATAGATGGCCCCGTCCGGCCCGACGGAAATATCCACAGGGCGGAAGGCTACGTTGTCTGACCATAACAGGTCTTCCACCTGTGTTGAGACATACCCGCTGCCTTGCTCCTCCAGGACAAACCGGTTGATACGATTTGCCCGGTAATCATTGGTAATTAAACTACCTGAAAGCGAATCCGGCAGATGCCGCCCTGAAATCACTTCGAGACCGCTGTGTTTGGGCTGGCCCTGATTCAGGCCCTGGAGTATTCGTTCAGCTCCCGGGGCAGCCTCAAAGGTTGCTCCCGGGAACGCATAATTTATGCCTTGTCGGCCAGCTCCATCCGTCAAAAATGATTGCCCCCATTTATTAAAACGCAGTCCCCACGGATTAATTAATCCCCTTGTATAGATACCCAGTTCCTTTGATTCAGGTTGGTAGCGCCAAACTCCCCCACCCTCCAGCATTTTAACGCCGTGGGGGGTCTCAACCCGGCTGTGAATATAGATTGACTGGTTGAAATAAAACCTGCCGGCCGGTCCCCAGCGAAATGTGTGAATAAGATGATGGGTGTCTCCGGTACCAAAGCCACTTAGCACTTTGCGACGCTGGTCGGCCCTTCCATCACCATTTGTATCTTTTAGATGTAATACCTCCGTTGAGTTGGCTACATAAACACCGCCGTCTCCAGGCAGAATACCTGTCGGGATATGCAACCCCTCTGCAAATACTGTGGATATATCTGCTTTACCGTTGCCTGTTGTATCTTCCAATACGTAAATTTTGTCATTGGGAACTTCACCCGGCTTTAACTGGGGATAATCCTTGCTGCCAACCACCCACAGTCTGCCTTTTTCATCCCAATTCATCTGAATCGGTTTGACAAGCATCGGTTCACTGGCAAATAAATTGACCTCAAATCCCTCGACCAGATTAAATGTTTTCAATTCATACTCCGGATCGGGATTGGGAACCTCCCGTAAATTATCCTGAGAAAACATCGAAAAGGGAATAAGTAAAAACAGGCTCAGGACAACCCCCTTTATGACTGTAGTATGTGTCCAATATACCCCTGTAGTAATGTCAGAACTACATGTTCTCATATTGTGAATCTCCAAAAAACGGTATTGGCTTTTCGTGTTAAACCACTCATTCAGTTGTTACTCAGATTCTAAACATTTCCTATTTTACGGCTTCTACCTGGTACACTGCAGGTGTGGGCTTACGCTGTTGAGAAATCTGGTCTTCCAGTCTCGTAATAAAAAGATCGAGTTGTTCTAATTCTTTGGAATGTTGCCCCTGTTCGTGTGATCGAAACCCGATCAGGTAGGTTCGGTTGTGGGGACGATACTTCCTGAAATACAGATGGTTTTTATTCACGATCAGTTTCTGCAACTCCTGAGCCTGATCAAATAATATGCCGTGGCTAATCTGCAGGCCTTTCGACCACCTGCCGGCCGTTGCTGAAGCAACATCTGATGCTCCGATACTGAGAGTGTAACACCCTTTGGCAAGTCCATCTATTTTAAATTCTTTTGAATTTGTTCTTACTGCTGAATCTTTCGTTGGTGGCGGCAGAGGAAGAATAGCATTATCCAAGGTAAACTGAACCCCATCATTTTTGAATTCTGACTGCAAGATCGTCAGCTTTCCCCGGGTTTCTATTACCTGACTGTAAATATCGATGTCTACCTTCCATTCCCGCGGGGGGAGTCCCAGGCTTTCTTCCATTACGGATGCCAAATAGTAGTATCCCGTTTCATTCAGGTGAATGCCATCGACAGTTAACTGATCTTTATTCCCGAACCGCTGAAACGGAGAAAAAAGATCAATGTATCTGATCTCATTTTGATAGGCGGTTTGTTTGATTACAGATGAGTATCGTTTCAAGTTTTTATTCCTGATCGCCAACTGATCAGGCGGTAATCCGGAAAATTGCGGAATCGGTGATAACAGGATGGGCTGGGCTCCCATGCTCTCAATTTCAACCAGCAGCTTTTGCAATCCTTTTTTAAATGCCGGTATCCCCTCTTGACCTTCATAGGCCTCATTGGCACCGTATCCGATAAACACGACCGTCGGGTTTGTCTCTTTCAACTGCTTCACAAGCAGTTCGTAGGATTCCGGCGGTGTTGTGTAGTAGCTGCGGGCCTCTCCAAAAACCGTATCCCCAGTCCAGCCCAGATTGCGAAACGTAACATCCCGTTCAGGCCACCGTGTGGTCAGCGCATATTCCAAATACCCGTATTCCTGGGCATATTCGATAAGTGAGTTCCCAAGAAAAACTACACGTTCGCCGTGAGTAAGCTCAAATCCAACCTCGTTTTCAGCGGATACGGCAGGTTTACTGATTGTGCAACCATGGGCATAGGTACCGAACAGAATAGAAAAAGTACTTATCAATATGATTTTAGAAGCAAGTCTCATCCGTTTGCTAACCTTTACAATACGTTTGTTCCAATCCGAAGAAATTATGATCACTTTTTACAGTTACCGGAATATGAATAATCGGTCATCCCTTATTGTAAAACAGGTACAATCCATCTTTGCCCGCTACCACGATATCTTTTAGACCATCCTCATCCAAATCGATTACTTCAAAAAAAATCCCCGTGCCTTTGCCTTCACCGAGTGGTCCAAAGCTGATCGTGTTTTTTACGAATGTCTCCCCGTTCCACTTGTAGTAATACAGACCGATGGGGTCGTTTCCCCCCGGATCCTTACCATTGTGGGCGTGATATCGTTTTCCCGTAACAAGTTCATTCTCTCCATCTTCATCCAGGTCTACCCATTCCATGGTATGAAACTGGGAGTTATTCGGATCAACAGGATGCTTAATCCAACTTCTTTCCCCCGCATTATTTGTTTGTTGCTCATACCAGTCCAGACCATAACTATGACCCTGCCCAACGATTAGATCATTTTCACCATCCTTATTTACATCCACTACCAGTATTGGAATGCTTGCATCATCCAGGGAGAATTCCTTGTGAAGAATCCAATCGCCGTTGATGACATCATTTGGAGCTTCAAGCCAGCCGTTACTTATAATAAAATCTCCCCGGCCATCGCCGTTGATATCACCGAATCCCAGCCCGTGATCCTGTTCATCGGCTACGGGAACTTTTGTAAATGTTCCCTTTGGATCTCCATTTTCATTTCTGTCGAGTTTATAAAACTTAAGTGGATCATTGGGGTTATTCGGCACAATATCCTTGTAGCCGTCCCCGTCAACATCCCAGCTTCGTACCGTCTCCACATTCCCCGTCTGATCAATTATGTGTTCGTTCCACTTAGATTCGTCCCCCGGATTCTCCAGCCATCTTATATTTTTACCAAACCAGCCGCCGGTGATATAGTCCATATCACCATCATTATTTACATCCATGGGAATGGTAGCGAAATTATCCCAGTAGTCGCCGTACCGTTTTAAATCGTTTATATAAATTTGCTTAACATATTCCGGACCTTTATACCAGAAAGCACCCGAAATGATATCAAGGTGCCCATCATTATTTACGTCAAATACCCCGACCGATTCAAAGCTTTCCGAAGCAATCTGCACTTTTTCGAATTGAACAGGGGGTACCGGATTCGAACTTTCCTGGGAATACCCTGTAATACTGACAATTAACAACCCTGTAAGAAGTATGATATTAACAAAACAACGATGATTCATTGGGCTACGTATCATTTTCAGATCTAAGTTCATTACCGATCCGGATGGGTTCCCCATTCGTGTCTCTTATCGGGATCAAAATCCGGATTTGGTGAGGGCATATCGGCGTTCACATTTTTTTGCCAGTCTTTCAGCAAGCCATACAGTTCGTCCTTTTTTTCGGGGTACCATTGTTTCATATCCGTAGATTCGCTTACATCTGCCGCTAGATTATATAAGCTTACCTCTCCGGTAACCAGGTTCTCCACGAGCTTCCAATCGCCTTTGCGCACGGCCCCCGCCGGTACATCGTGGTGATACACCGGGTAATGCCAGTACATCGGTCGCTGGGGATCGAATTTGTTTTCTAGTAATACAGGTACCATCGATGTTCCATCTACAACCTGGTTTTCGGGCGGTTCGGCGCCGGCCAGCTCCAAAAATGTCGGGTAAAAATCGATGCTGCTGACCAGAGCGTCACTCTTACTGCCTGCAGCGATATTTCCAGGCCATCTCATGATGAGTGGCTCCCGGATTCCTCCTTCGTAAATAGTCCCTTTCTCACCACGCAGCGGTGCATTAGAGCTGGCCACATATTTAAGTGGACTCTCCGAATAATTGGACAAACTATTTTGGGCAATCAATGGAATCTTGTCGAAGCGGGAGATTAAACCGCCATTATCTGAGAAAAATACTACCATAGTATTTTCATCGAGGCCCAGCTGGTTGATCTTTTCCATAATCCGGCCAACGCTCCGATCAACATGCTCAATCATGGCCGCATAGACGGCATTGCCGGGATAATTCCCCGGTCTCTCTTTGTCGAGGTACTTCTGGATAAGTTCTTTATCGGCATCCAATTGTACATGTACATCAAAATGAGATAAAAACAGGAACAATGGGCGATCACTGTTTGCCTCCATAAAATCCAGGCTTTGATCGGTCAGAATCTCCGACAGGCGCCCTTCCGGCTCCGGGGTTATTTCCGGTCTAAAATTCGAATCATAGTACCCGCCTCCGGCGTACACATGCGATTCGTCATATCCCTGGCTGGATGGTTGATGCTGCTGCTCGCCCCCCAGGTGCCACTTGCCGAAATAACCCGTGGCGTAGCCTGCGTCCTTGAGTGCTTCGGCAATCGTTGTGATATCACCGGGCAAATACTGGGTATCGTTCGTCGGGACGGTCACTTTTTCATAGGGACGCCAGTGGCCGGGAATAAAGTCGTCGATGCCCAGTCTGGCCGGGTACTGTCCGGCCTGGATGCTGGCCCGGGTGGGAGAGCATACGGGATTTGCCGCATAGGCATTATTGAATTGCATGCCCTGGTTGGCCAACTTCGTGATGTTCGGGGCCTCATTGAATGGATTCCCGTAAGTGGGCAGGTCTGCCCACCCCAAATCATCGGCCAGAATAAATACGATGTTAGGCTGCTGGCGATCTGTATTTTGCACGGAAGCAGATTCTGAAGAATGATTGCTCTGACATCCCCCAAAAACAAATCCAACCACCAGCAGGAAAAACCCAATTCGAAAATTGCTTAAAAAACCAATTGTAAGCTTCATTTATTAGTATTCAACTGAATTTCAATTTCTTAATATTACGTTTTTGAGGAAATTGCCAAACTATCAATTTAATTTGTTTTGGGGTGTTATACTCCCGATTTACGTGCCTGCAGGGTCAAGGGGACAACCACTCCCCGGCCAGGCATTGGGGTATGTAACGTGATGTTGGTATTATCCAGAACGTTTTTACTCTTCATTTTTGAATAACCTTCGGCATACTGCTGCTGCTTCGAACCTCCCAAACCCCTCCTATTATAATACAAGAGGGGCGTATGAGGAGGTAATTTGAAGGTCTCTTTACTTTATGGCCTAGTATCCATACTGCGGTTCAATTTTGGCATTTAGGTCCAGTACATTTTGTGGCAAAGGCAGGTAAAAATGCTGCTTTCCGGTGATATCGTGCTCTACGAAATGCTGATCACTCATGTCGCTAAAACCGGTAAATGTTCGCAGTGTATCAAGCAGAACGCCCCAGCGATTCAAGTCGAAAAATCGTTTCTGCTCGCTGGTAAATTCAAGTCTTCGTTCAAACCATATGGCATGACGAATGGAAACTTTATCAGTAGGACCGTTATATTCCTGATAATTAACCCGGTTTCTTATTTGATTTAGCAAATCAACTGCCTGACTTGCTTGTCCCATCTCGTTTAACGCCTCAGCTTTCATCATCAATACCTCTGCATACCGAAATACGACGTGATTTTGCGGGTCTTGTATTGTGGCGTCACCTAAGTAATATTTGCGATTACCAGCAAACTCATAGGTAGCAAACTTCTCGATACCATCACTCATTTCATCTTTGGGCAACAAGGCATAATAGCGTCGAATACTATCGGCATTCTGGACCGCCTGTACTAATGAGTGGGGACCGGCCGATCCTTTAAAGCCGGTAGTATTTCCATTATCCGTAGCGTGTATAGTTTTATGCCATCGCTCATTGAAGGAGCTGCTTGCAGCCCTGGTTCCATCATATTCAATCTCAAAAATACTTTCACTGTTATTGTTCTCTTTTCTGTTTTCTCCCCACAGCGTTCCATATTCGGAACCAGGTACTAACGAATACGTGCCCAAATTGATAACATTGTCAGCGGCTTGCACTACGTCTGACCATTCTTCCAGTGTGAGGTGTACCTTTGCCTTCAAGGTGTAGGCACTCGCAAGATTGGCCCGCCAATTTTCGGTGTCGGCCTTTTCAGGTAATCTTTCGATAGCTGCATCTATATCACTCTTTATTTGAGCGTATATTTCATCAATGGAGCTTCTTGGCTGTGCTGCTTCAAACGGATCTTCATAGTGCTGCGTTAACAGCGGTACTTCTCCCCACAGACGAACCAAATTGAAGTAAATCAGTCCCCTGAGGAAGAAGGCTTCTCCACGGCGAACCTGGATTATTTCCCTGTCTGAATCTGTATATGTATCCATAAGTTCGGATGTTCGATCCAGCACAAGGTTAGCTTGCGCGATTCCATCAATCAGACCCTCATAAGAAACATCTAATTGTTCAACCCCGTTATTCATGGTGCCCATATCGTCCCATGTGGGTGTTCTTTCACTCCAGGCATCATCACTCATTTGATCGTTAAACATGCCAAGAGCATAGTTATATGGAGTTGTGAGCTCTCCATAAATCGCATTCGTCATCTTGGTAACACCATCTGCATTTTTGGCAACATCATCCATCTGGCGGGCAGATATCGGATCCATTTGCACAAAAGAATCCTCACATCCAGTAATTATGAACGATAAAGTGAGAATTACCAGTAATAGTTGATATTGAGCTTTCATATCAATTGGATTTTAAAAGGTTATCAAAAAATTTCATTAACTGCGATCAAAAATTAAGATCTATTTTAAGATGGAAACTTCTCGACAGCGGATACTGACCAGAGGATATCCCCTGGGAAAGCGGTTGGCTTCTGTAGTATGTTGCTTCCGGATCCATGCCCTGGAAATTGGTAAACGTATGCAAATTGTTACCAATCAGCGAAACGGATGCAGACGAGATATTTGCCTGTTGTATCCAATGCTGTGGTAAATTGTATGTAAGGCCCACACTCTGAATCCTCAGATAGTCTGCCTTCTCAGTCCATCTGGTGCTGGGAAACTGATTCCAGATAAGGGCTGTAAACAGGTCTTCTGACGGTGCAGGAAATTTATCGGATTTTCTTTCCGGGGTATAATAGTTGTTCATGTACTCTTTCGTCTGATTATACTCCATCCTTCCACCGTTTAACGCCGCACCCATGCTATTGATTAGTGAGTAGCCTGCTGCACCAGTCAAACTGACCGAGAGATCCAGGTTTTTGTAACTGAAGGTCGTATTGAAACCACCTGTGAATTTCGGGAATCCCTGATCAAGAAAGACTCTGTCGGCATCATTAATTTTGCCATCCCCATTTTGATCCTTGTATTTAAGAGCACCCACTTCAACACCGTACTGCTGGGCTAAATCGGGATCGTCAATAGTCCCAATCCATTCATACCCCTTTATCATTGAAATTGGTCGTCCCTCCTGGGTTATGGTACTCCAGGTAAACCAGCGTACCCCACCGCGTAGTTTGAGCTGCTCCCCGCCGGGCGTAGTACCAACCCTGGTAATTTCATTTTCGTTATAGGAAAAATTCAAGTTGGTATCCCAGAAAAAGTCGCTATTTCTACCGGAAAGTATTACGGAATTTAATTGAAATTCCAGACCTTTATTTACCATCGCTCCTGAATTTCTCCAAATACCACCGGCAAAACCACTTTCTCGAGGCACAGGAACTTGTGTCAGCAGATCGTCTGATTTTTTATTATAGTACTCGATTGATCCCGAAAACCGGTTTTCAATGAGGCCGAAGTCGAAACCAATATTAATCTGCTCTTGCTCTTCCCACTTTATTTCCGGACTTATGGGGTTTGCCGGGCTCGTTGCGGCTACAGTTGCATCGTTAGCTGAAACTACATGGCTATTCGCAAGGGCTAAATATTGGAATGAAGGGATGGATTGATTTCCTGTAAGCCCGTATTCAACCCGAAGTTTAAGATTATTTATCAGTTCAGAATTATTCAAAAAGGGCTCTTCTGACAACCTCCAGCTTACTGCTGCCGAGGGAAAGTTTCCCCATTGGTTTTCCGGTGAAAATCGGGAGGATCCATCACGCCTGAATGTTGCGGTTATATAATATTTACTGTCATAATTATAATTTACCCGCGTAAAATAAGACAGTAATCCATTGTTTTGTTCATTCTCACCTGCTGAAACGATCTCCGGTTGCCCGCCATGTCTTGTAATGGCAGGATCTGTCGCCCCACGTGTTACCAACCAATCGTTTCTATCTACAAACTTCTGCCCTTCCATACCCACCATTGCTTTTACGGAATGAACACCGGCAAATTCCCTTTGGAAGGTTAAATTTTGGCTGATATACGGGTTTGTTGTTAATGATTCGTTGGTTTGTATTCGATTGCTTGTCAGTATTCTTTTACTGCCCTCAGCAATGGCGTCAACAGGTTTAAAATCGTAAAATCGGCCGGTACGATACTCATATCCACTATTTAACTGATAGGTGATATTTTCTGTGAAATCATACTGGATGTTCAAGGCCCCCAAAAACGTATAGTCCTTATTATTCAGATCCCATTGCTGAAAACCTCCTCCAAGAAAATTCCAGGTAAGTGCATTGTTGATATTGAGAATCGGATCATCATTGGGCACCTTGGTCACAAAATTTCCATTCTCATCTTTGTATGGAGTGAAGGGAGCTACAAAATACATTCTATTTAGCGCTTCCTGCCAAAAGAATGTATTTCCTCTTGAGTAATCAGGGAATCCACGGTTATAGCTATTATGATTGCCTTTTAACCTGGTACTCACCTGGAGCTTTTCAGTCACTTGCGCATCTACGTTAATCCGCAAACCGTAATCCTGAAAATCACTACCTACGAAGGTACCTTTGTTGTCTGAGAATGAAGCACTTAATCCATATTGCAGGTCTTCGGAACCCCCACTCACATTTAAATTATAGTTCTGAATATTACCTGGACGAAATGCCAGTTCTCTCCAATCATTATTTGGGCGGGATGCCACCGTCTCTTCAATAGCAGCATCATCTGCAATCATTTCAGGTAAAGGAATACCCGCATTATTATAACTTTGTTGCCGATATCTCAAATACTGTTCCGTTGTCCCTAAATCAAACTGATCAGGTATTACGGGACTTGTTATAGCAAAATCAGTTGAAAAATTTACCCGTGTTTCTCCTCCACTACTTGAAATTGTGTTTACCAATATTACGCCATTAGAGCCCCGAGAACCATAAATGGCAGTGGCAGAAGGTCCTTTCAAGACTTCAATTGATTCAATCGAGTTGGGATTTAGGAAGGAGAGGTCAACATTTCCACTTTGATTGGTTTCCCCGGAAATTGGGATGCCATCAACAACCCAAAGCGGTTGATTGTTGTTAGACGTTGAGCTTAAACCCCGAAGATTTACATTGAAGTCCCCGTCTAAACTTCCTGATGATTGCATGACGTTTAGTCCAGCTACCTTACCCTGAAGCCCTGACTGCAGATCAGTAACCGGGCGTGATGTCAACTCTTCTGAAGAAACTGAAGAAATTGCACCTGTTAGATCTCTTCGTTGTTCCTGTGCACCATAACCAACTACAACAAGTTCTTCTCCAGCAACCGCTTGTGTTTGCAGGGTTATATTGATTTCTGTTCTCCCATTAATCGGAATCTCACGAGTTTGATATCCGATAAATGAGTAGAGCAATGTATCCTGCAGAGAGGGGACATTGAGCTCATATTGCCCGTCACTTCCAGTAGATGTACCAATTGACGTCCCTTTGACAACTACATTTACACCGGGTAACGTTTCTCCCGAACCGGCATCCGTCACCTGCCCTCGTACGGTTTCCAGAATGGGTGCCAATTCCTTTTTTCTTAGGATGATATAACTCCCGGTGGCCCAGTAATCCACCCCGTATGAGGTAAACAGGCCATCCATGACCTCTTCCAGGCTTTTGTCGTTTGCACGGTACGTTACGGGGGGAATCCCCTGCAGAATATCGCGGGTATAAAATATATGTACCCCGCTTTTTTGCTGAACTTTCTGCAGGACTTCCTTCATCTGCAGATCTTCCACATGCAGTGAAATGCGCTTCTGCAGCAGATCCTCGGAGTCGGTCTGGACCGACACTTTTTGTTGCTCGTCAATGTGTTCTACCAGAACCTGCCCTTTGGCGGCCGGTGAGAGCCCCAATATCATACTTGTAACGAAGACAAGAATCCCCATACGGTATTTCTGTAACATAATGTTCCCCTATTATTGTCAGTTGTTTTGGTGATTGAATTGCTGGCGTTTAATGAAAAATTGCAGTGTGCTGTCTTCCAGGCTATAGCCCGCCTGCATCGATATGGCAAGCACCTTGGCGACGTTTTCCACGCTTTCATCCTGGAAAGATCCCGTTACATATTTATTGAACAGCGAAGAGTCGGCTACCTCGACGGTAATCCCGTAATGATTTTCGAGCTGGCTTATGACCTGGCTAAGCGGTTCATCATCGAATATCAGGCGGTCCTGCAGCCATGCCAGGGACCTGTGCAGGTCCGCTTTTTCCACCGTCAGGTCATCCGGGTTGTTTTTGACGCTGGCTTTCTGCCCTTCGGAGACCACCACCGAGGTGAGAGACTTGTCAACGGTACTGTCATTTTCGGCAGCCGGCTTCTCGGGAGAAACCCTGACTTTGCCCTCGGATACCACCACTTCGGTCCCCTGATCTTCCCTGCGGGTATTTACATTAAATTTGGTTCCGATATCCTCGATAACCGCCCCCCTTGCGTGAACCAGAAAGGGAGTGGGATGGTCGTGATTTACCTCGAAATAGGCTTCCCCCTGCAGGTAGATATCCCTGGAGGAATGCCCGTAATCATCCCGGTACCGGATCTGGCTGGATTCATTCAGTACTACTTTCGTCCCGTCACTGACATTGACAAGTACCCGCTCCCCCGCCTTGGAAGTAATGGTGTTATAGCCAACCTCTTCAACAGGCTGTACCGGCGGGGCAGTGGCCTCAATCGTGTACAAATAAAATCCGACAGCCCCCGCGACAACCAGCAGAACGGCTGCGACCCGTAAAATCATATTCAGCGTACCCCGGCTGGTACTGTTTCCCTTTTCGTGAAATGGCAATCTTTTCTTGTCAGCAGCCTTGTTCTCTTCTTTTACCCGCTGTCTTACTCGCTTCCAGGCCGACTGCTCATCCCCCAAATCGAGTACCCCACCGGAGAGCTCCCAGAGCGTTTGCAGTTCCTCCAACATCTCCTTCCGGACCGGATCTTCAGCCAGCCAGTCATGTACGAATTTCTCATCCGCAAGTGTATACTCTCCCGATACATAGCGCATAACCTCTTTCGGGAATTTTTCATCTAACTTCATGTAATCTGTCGGTGCTGTTAAAAAATCTGTAAATTATTTTTCCTGAAACTCACCCGTATGACAACTGCATCCGGTGTGTCCGTGACAGCAATTCTCGATTTTTTTCGGAATGTTCGACTGCATTTTTAATACGTCGTTACGCATGGAGAAACACATACAGATGAGGGCGAAGATACCACAGGGGTCTGATATCAACCTAATTGAGTTCGATTGTTATCGTACTTTAATCTCCTAAGACAGAAGAATCGAAATGCCAACCAGATAACTCAATATACCGGAAAAGTGCTCCCGCAAAGTTGCCAGCGCCCTCCTGATCTGGGTATCTACTGTATTTTCAGAAATATCCAGGAACCGGGCAATCTCTTTGTAGGTCATATCCTGGTGCCGGCTGAGAACAAAAATTAACCGTCGCCTCTCCGGGAGGTCCTGGATCACCTGCTCAACCTCCTCGAGGATCATTTTATCGTGCAGTTTCTTGTTTAACGTTGACTCATGTGGCTGATCGGTGTACAGGGCTTTTTTCTCTTTTTCCCACTCCTGCTCGATCTCCCGGTGTTTCAGGTGATTCAGGCTCATATTCCGGGCCGCACTATACAGGTATGATTTAACCGAACTTCGAATGGTCAGTGAGGTACTTTCCTGCCAGAGCTTGGTGAACAGGTCCTGCGTGATCTCTTCGGCGATGGCTTCCGATTTTACGTACCCCCAGACAAAACGCACCAGTGGTTTATAATACGTATGAAAAAGCTCCTCGAAAGCCTCTTCATCACCGTGCTTTATCTTTTTGAACAGAAGTTCGTCATTCATCCCATTTCCCTTGTCGATGGAAATTCAGGCAGAACCTGGCATTCCATCCATTTCATACCCTTATCCTTTGCCGTACAAATCGATCTTTGCCAATAAATGCAAACCACCACATTACTGATAATATTTGATTTCATTGTACTCTTTAGGCCCTTTTCCCCTCATGTAAAAAAACTTTAACCGGTTTTTCCAACAGGAAACGCAAGCAAATTACCAATCCCCTTAAGTGTAAGAATAGTAAATACTTATACCTAACATGCTTGACATTTAAGTATTACCCGGGTTGTAACATCATAACTCTACACTGTGTCTAAAAAACTTCCACTCCCATTCAAGGGACCGGAAGTCATCCTTAGGGTAAGGGATTATGGGTTATTGGAAAAAATCGACTGTCACCGCATTCTGAATTATTACCATACCTGCAAGTCGCTGTAGAATAGTAAGACAATCACTCAATCATTTTCCGTGACAAGCGTTTACATTTTCTTCCGACAGAATTGGCAAATAGGTTCGGCATTACCATGGCTTTAATAAGTAGATCAGTTGACTGTAGAAAACTACTGTCCATTATGGTAGTGTTTCCTGTTCCTATCTCGGGAGATTTGCCCTGGTTTCTCACGGGTATGTTTCTCAATAATGCGTCATTCCCTTTCAAAGCGGGAATTGGGATGATAGCCCGTACTCCATAAAATATTCCCCTTCCTTTTTTCTCGACGTTTTATTTAGTCAGAATACTTTTCGGATAGCATTAGACCGACTACACTGTAACAGGGTATTACTACGGTGAATCTGGCTGATCTGCTGTGTAGTCCCGTAAATTGTCCCGGCAGTAGTTTTGATACAGAGTTGTGGTATTTCCCGGAACAATTGGGGAGATGTCTTGATCAGGAACACGTTTTTCGGTGATGTAATCCGCTCTACTTGTTGCGCATGGGGGGCTGCTCACTGGAAAAGCGGACGCCGGTCAGCCGATCTGTGTGATCGTCCCTGACGCGCTTGTAAGGTGGGAAGTCGCCCGTATCACGTATCCAGCGGTCCAGAACACGGGACAGATCCCGGGCTTTTTGCCAGTAAGCGGAATCAGCTGCCACGTTGTTGACTTCCCACGGATCTTCCTGCAGGTCATACAGTTCAATGCGCGGTCTGGGTACCTCGAACAGGCGGGATTGGGCATGAGTAAGAGCGTCGTTCTTTTTGGCACGAATCAGGTCCCGGAACGACGGGCTGCCCCCGATATCGGCCGGGGTGCCGTGCGGTAATTCGATGTAGGCGTTTTGAATCAGTTTAAACCGCTCTGTTCGCAGGCTTCGGATATGCTCGTCACAATCGTGCCAGTTCCGTTCGCTGAACACATACTCCCGCCCCGGCAGCGACTGGTCAAAAAGCACGGGCAGCATGCTTTCTCCCTGCATCGTCGATGGAATGTCGTGACCGACCAGCTCCAGTATTGTTGGTGCGAGATCGACCACGCTGGTTAATCCATCGAAGCGGCTGCCGGCATCAATTCGGTCCGGCCAGCTGAATATCAGGGGCGTGCGAACACCGGCATCGTATACGGTCCCTTTTGCGCGCGGGAAGGGTGCACCGTTGTCACTCAGAAACATAATGAACGTATTTTCACGCTTGCCGCGCTGTTCCAGCTCTTCCATAAAACGACCGATCTGATCGTCCATACGGTGTATTTCATCGTAGTAACGGGCTAGGTCTTTGCGCGTTTCCGGCTTGTTCACCAGGTAAGGAAGCACGTTAACATCATCCGGATTATGCACTTCAGGTGCATCACCATACGGACGGTGCGGGTCGGTAAATCCCACCCACAGGAAGAATGGATTTTGACCGGCTTCATCCAGGAACGAAGGGAACTGTTCTGCAAGCTGCTGATGATACCAGTCGAACTGGGCTTCGGCGTGGGGGCCGTAGTGTGTTTTTTGCATATGCCCGGTAAAATACCCCATGTCGCCCAGGTAATCGGGTAGAATGCGGGTACCTTCCGGCAACGGCATATGCAGATCCTCGGCCCCGGTGGCATGGGGATAGCGACCCGTCAATATCGAAATCCGGGAGGGGCTGCACTGCGCGGTGGTCAGAAACGCCTGTTCAAACTGAAGGCCATCCCGGGCCAGCGCATCAATATTCGGGGTTTGTATCGCATCGTTACCATAGGTTCCGAAGTCTCTCCATCCCGCATCATCCGCCACAAAAATGATGATGTTGGGCGGTTCTGTAATCTCCAGAACCTGGGCCTGAATAGTGGACAATATTCCACCGGCAATTGCCATCAAACAGAACGTAACTGTTACACAAAATGATTGAATTTGGTGTAATCGCTCGATAGGTAACGAGATCATAGCTGTATTTTCGGTTTTGTTGTTTGGCACATTTCAGCAGAGTACCGCGCATTATAGTTTGAGTTCTCACTTTACCGGAACCGGTTCTACGACCGTACTTGATATTAAAATTCCCGCATGGACGCATGCAGCCGGTATCAAACTTTCACAACCGGGATCCTCAAACGTTCCCTGCGGGTCATTACCTTACAGGGATTTAATTTCGGATTCCCACTGTCAGGTTCATACAGGAACACTATCCCGGCATTTGCAGACAGTCTGCGTCACCCGGTAACCTTCCAGGTTTGGGAAAACCTGCAGCAAAACTTCAGGATCAGTAAGAGTTCGGTTTTTTAAAAACAAAACCACTATTTACCTCAACAGGACAGCGATACCTGTCTCAAACCGGTATATGTTCGTAACGTATTTCTACATCTGACAAACTCCTGCCGGCAGGTGGACCGGTTCAGTTTTTCGTCAGCCGTTTGAACATAAGCAGCCGAAAATCCATGACTTCCCTGCCGGGTATGTCCGTGGCCTTGAGGGTCATCAGGCCCCTGTCCTGCTCGAGTGTGACGGTGCCCAGTGTCATGGGACGAAAATCCTTTACATACGATTCAATGCGTTCCACCCGGTCGTGCTCCATACCCCGAAGTGGCGGATCATGCGGTTCGGTGATCGTCCCCTCCAGCCGGTGATCTCCAAAGGAGAGCTGTACCGTGGAACCGATATCTTCGGCCGGGCAGGTATAGTAGAGTTCGACCTTAAAAACACCATCCTCCGGTGCTGTCACCTCCCAGGTAATACTGTCCTGCAGGCTGGTCCAGTTCCTGAAAAAAGAGTCGTTCGGAAACCGGTTGGAGCGTTCAATTCCGCCATGCGGAGTGCCGTCCCGGGCCGGAAGCTGGGTGTACCTGGCGTCCGGGTGACCCACCGGGAAGGGTCGCTTCTGCTCGATATCCCGGGGAATTACATACCGTTCCCAGCCCGCAACGGTGTCTCTGAGTGATTTGGCTAACCCGGGTAACCGGGCAGAAATATCGTGATGTTGTCCCCTGTCATTTTCCAGGTTATAGAGTCGCCCCTGGTGATCCAGCCGATAGGGGCCGGTGCGTACACTGGTTCGTCCCCTCCAGTGAGAAAACAGGAGTCGATCCGACCACCCGGACTTTCCGTTCATGAGCAATGGTACCAGGCTGACACCGTCAAGCGGATATCGTGTTTGATACGAAATACCCGCCAGTTCGGCGAGCGTGGGCAGCAGGTCGATTGCCCCGGCTATTTCATCAATTTCAATTCCACCTGCTATGTTACCCGGCCATTGTATAAACAGCGGCGATCGTACTCCGCCCTCGTCGGTTGATCCTTTTCGCCCCCGCATGCCACCGTTCCAGCGCCAGCTGTTGGGACCGTTATCGCTGGCATACACTATGATGGTCTTCTTCTGCAGGCCCAGCTTCCGTACCCGCTGCTGCACCCTGCCAACATTCCAGTCGATATTTCCCACCATGGCCAGGGCTGCCCGGGTAAACGTCGGGTTTTCTTTTTCGGAATCCCGGTGCCGCATCTCCAGTGTGGTATCCCGGAACCGGTTCCACCATCGATCGGGGACCTGCATCGGGGAGTGGGGCGTATTGTAAGCGATGTAGAGGAAAAATGGGCGTTCCCTGTTTCGTTCAATAAATGATAGCGCCCTGTTGGTGAAATCATCCGTTATATACCCCTCACCCCGCACCAGTTCCCCGTTGTGCTCCAGCAGGGAGGGACTGAAATAATCGCCCCAGTGACCAGAGGCGAACCCGTAAAATTCATCAAATCCGCGGGCGTTCGGGTGATAGGGATGCTGCATGCCGTTATGCCACTTCCCGAAGATACCGGTCCGGTAGCCGGCCTCGTTGAATAGTTCGGCGATGGTGGTTTCATCCGTATCCATCCGTTCACCGCCGGCCGAGGTACTGTAAACGCCGCTGCGCGGGTGATAGCGCCCGGTCAACAGCTCGGCCCGTGTCGGGGAACAGACCGGACTGACATAGAAATTGGTGAATGACGCCCCGGTTTCTGCCAGACGGTCGATATTCGGAGTATCCAGGTTGCTGTTGCCGTGATGACTCAAATCCCCCCACCCCTGGTCGTCGGTGAGGAATACAATAACATTCGGACGACTCCCATTCTGACCGGTACTTTGCCCCATTAATTTGCCAGGTTCGGCAAACAGCAGAAGGACCACCAAGTAGAACATACCCGCCAACCCGCATTTTTTACAATGACAAATTTTGAATTCGTGCAACGCCATGATTCACAGTTAGTTACTCTGATTGTAAGACTGAAATAACTGAAACAGTGTGCACCGATCTGCGCAATTGGCAAGGAAAGCGGGCTACAGTACAGTGTCCCGTTCTATTCGTCATCTCAATCCCCCTCCGACAGTTCGCAGTACGTCGGAATCGTGCATTCCC
>JAWVZC010000029.1:0-20258 GCA_033722415.1 Balneolaceae bacterium
CGTCAGTACGCTCGAGCCCACACCACCATATACCGGGATCGGCACCTCGACGAGTACGCCTTCCGATTCCTTGTTAAAGTAATCGACGGTAAAAGAGATTTTGTCCTCCAGGAAGGCCGCATCCACTCCGACATCGAACGTTTTCGAGGTTTCCCATACGATATCCGGGTTGGTGAAGCTGGTAAGTGCCGTTCCCTGCTGCACACCGCCTGCAAAGAAGTAACTCGCGTCGATATTCAGCCCGGTGATGGTCGCAAACGGGGCGATATTCTGGGAACCGAGTTCCCCGTAACTGGCACGAACTTTCAACTCGTTGAACAGGTCTGGGATAAATGCTTCCTCACTCAGCCGCCACCCGATGGAACCGGACGGGAACGTACCCCAGCGATTGCCTTCGGCAAACCGTGATGACCCGTCGGCGCGCAGGGTCCCGGAAATCAGATACTTGTTTTTAAAGTTGTAGTTGATTCGTCCGAAACCCGATTTAAGGACACTTTCGAGCAACTGCCCGTTGGTATCCACAATTTCGGTCGCCGCATCCACCGTCCTCAGGTCATTGTTCGGGAAACTGGTTACCGAAGCCGAGACGGTTCTGATCTTGCTGGTCTCCTGGGTATACCCGGCAAGCAGGTCAAAATTGTGGTTCCCGATTGAAGCGGTGTAATTCAGCGTGTTTTCAATCAACAAACCGAGCGAACGATTTGAGCTTTCGTCGAGATCTGCCTCATCATTGAACGCCTCTTGGGAACGGCTTTGGAAAAATGCGGGCATATAGTTCACATTCTGGATCATACCATAGTCGATCCCCAGGTTGATCTTATACTCCAGTCCCTCCAAAATTTCGTAGGTGGTGGTAAGGTTACCGACTATATTATCGTTGGTAATCTCAAAATCATTCAGTACAGCTACCCCGTACCAGTTGATACCCCGTGCCACCCCGTGAAATGAGGGGCGCACACCGGCAAAACCACCCAGGTTCTCTTCGTTGAACACCGGTATTACAGGCAATGCCCCCCGCTCCCGGCCGAAGTAGATGTTGGGATTGTCGATCGCCCGTGTTGCCGAGAACGACTGCTCGATCGTAAGCCTGTCTTTGGAAAAGTTTGAATTGACCCTGATACCAAAACGCTGGTAATCGGCCTCCTTAACCAATCCAAGCTGATTCAGGTGTTCGCCCGAGACATAATAGGAGGAATTTTCGGTACCGCCGGAAAAACTGAGGCTGTTTCTCACTACGGTGGCTTCCAGCGGATCATTCAGCTGAACATCCTGCCAGTCGGTATCCACCGAGGGATCGAAATTCTGATCATTATAGGCCGGCGCCCTCGGCAATCCGTCGTTGTCGTGAAACGCGTTGTTGTGATCGGCATACTGTTGCGCATTCAGAAAGTCGTAGGTATTCGTGGGACTTTGAATGCCGACACTGCTACTGAAATTAATTTGCGTATCCTGACCGGAACTGCCGTCTTTGGTCGTGATGATGACGACACCGTTAGCCGCCCGGTTCCCGTAAATCGCTGCAGTGGAGGCATCCTTGAGTATCTCAATAGACTCAATATCCTGTGGATTTATGAAATCCATGGAGCTCGTAATCATGCCGTCAATTACATACAGCGGCTGATCGTTGCCAAACGTACCGGTACCCCGGATAACAACCGTGGTCTGGGCATTTGGTGAGCCCCCACCGTTGTTGACACGGACCCCGGCTACCTTTCCCTGCAGCAGTGCGGACGAATTGGTGGAGCTGACGTTGTTCAGATCTTCACTCGACACCGAACCCACAGCCCCCGTTACATCTTCCCTGCGCTGGGTGCCGTACCCCACAACAACGAGTTCGTCGCCTTCGAAGGTCTGTTGATTGAGTGCGACATCAATCTCGTTCCGACCGTTGATCGGAATCCGCTGCGTCACGTACCCCACAAACGAAAAGACCAGGGTATCTGAAAGAGAGGAGACGGTTAATTCGTAGTTCCCGTCCATATCAGACGTTGTTCCGGTGGTGGTACCTTGAACGACGATGTTCACCCCGGGCAGTGTTTCCCCGGAACTGGCATCTGTTACGGTACCGCTCACCTGCTGACCGCAGAGTTCGGCTGCCGAGGCGAGTGTTAACACCAGAATCGGAATCAGATATTTTGATAGTACATTTTGTATAGTATGGTTCATATCCCCATTCCCATTAAGTAATTAAATTTAACGTGTTACTGTATTACCAGAAATGCCTCATAGCGAGTAAATACTACCGGCACTTCCAGTAACAACCCCTCATAAATTGAGATGCTAAAATAAATTACATTGATAGCTGCGCTTATCAACAAATTACATGACTAGATGTGATACTTTTTTTGCAGATCTATTCCAGGTGAAACTCCACCACCGGTTTGTAAAATTATCTTAAACCTATCTTATTGTGATTACACATGTTACGATGCACACATAGACCCTCCTGAATCACAGAATGTGGCTGTCCCTGCTATTACTTCCCATCGACATCGATCTTGCAAATAACGTGATTCCGGGTCCAAGTGATCAGTCAGGTGGATAACCTATACCCAGGCCATCCTCACACCCATATTAACTCATTGGTTACCAATGAATTAGAACATTTTCTATACCAATTAGGTATAAGGAATTACTCTTATTTTCCCCAAAAACCGTGCATTTCTGCGGTCCCTTTATACTGGTTGGTATCAAATAAATTATTATTGATAAACAACAGAGGTCTTAATTTTTTCAGTGAAGAAAATCCCGACAGTGGTCGGAACTAAAGAACAGTCACCGGCAACATTCACCATAAAATCCCAGTTTTGGTCTTCCGGAGGCTCCAATCCGTTCCTTGCTTATCCACACCACGGAGTTTTCCCAGAATCAGCTTAAGGGAATTTCCGGACTTTGAGGCTGTCTGAAAAATCTGGTTTATATCCTTCTGGCCTTGCGGTTTCTGATCCCTCCAGGCAAATGCAGCTAAGGCACAGGCTCGTTATTTGTCGCTGGTTAATAGCTATCTGGTAACAACTGTAACTAATTCCTGATAACCAACAACGAAATTATCGCCGGTGATTTTTTTAGGTGATCGCATCTTCAGTCGTAACCAACGTCGGGGTTTGTTCACATCAAAACGAACACCTATACCATCGGAAAGGGAGCAATTATCACTTTTTGAGGAAGCCCTGCCTATTCGGATTTCATGAGCCTGTACGCCTGAGGCGTAATTTTAATACTGTGGGCCGGTTGCCCCGTATCGATGTTTCCGGGCAATGAAATCCGAAGGTCGTTATCCTGCTGTTCCCAGTCGACTGTCTCCGAATGTCCCAGCAGTTGAATCTCAGCATTCTCTTCAACTACCAAAGACTGAATGACGACCTCATTTCCAGCGGGTTCGTCGAGCAGTGTTGCATACAACGCATTGCCTTTTTGGGTGAACCGAATCCTGTTCCCCCCGGCAGTTTCCCCCTGTGCCTGAACCCAGGGACGTGTCCCGAAAATAGCCTCCCCGTTGACATCGAGCCATTCCCCGAGTCCACGAAGCCGCTCAACCTGAAGTTCAGGTATGGTACCGTCTGCCTTGGGTCCCACGTTCAGCAGCAGGTTGCCATTCTTGCTCACAATATCGACGAACATATCCACCAGCTCGTCAACGCTTGGCATCTGCTCAGGGGTGGAATTGCGATTATAGCCAAACGAAAAGTCAATGCCCCTTGTCGACTCCCACTTTTCGGGTGTTATCTGATCATACTGGGCATACTCCGGGGTGGTAAAATCGTGTATATCCTGTCCCCAGCGATTATTGATGACCCCATCCGGATATTCATTGTAATAATCGGCAAAAATTTCGAGTGCCTCTCCCTCATCAGGGTAGTTAATGTCATTCCAGAGTATGGCGGGCTGATACTTGTCGATAAGTTCGCGCCAGTGAGCATCCACGTAATCGGCATATTGATCCGATTCCGGCGTTGAGATACCGAACATTTTCATCCCGTCTATAACCACCGGTTTAAATGACCAGTCGATACCGCCTGAATAATACAGGCCCATGCGAAGTCCCTGGTCCCGTACCGCTTCGGTCAGTTCGCCTACCACATCCCGCTCGGTATGGCGCTGGTTAAAAGGCAGGTACGGATTGAGAATATTACTGGGCCAGAGCAGGTACCCATCATGGTGCTTGCTGGTCAGTACCACATACCGGGCATTGACCTCCTTGAACAGCGAAGCCATCTCGGCGGGATCCCACTTTTTGAGCTCGCTGTTGAAGTCGGTGGAAAAATCGTAGTAGTTGAAATCCTTCCCGTAATGTTCATAGTGGTGTTTCTGGGTGGGAGACCCGTCGATTCGCAGTGAATTAAGATACCACTCGGCATAGGGGTTGTTTTTAAACCAGACGTCCATGTCCATGGTACCCAGTTCGCCGGTCAGCGGGGCCCATGCGGGAACAGAGTAGAGCCCCCAGTGAATAAATATGCCCAGTTTGGCATCTTCAAACCATTCCGGAACTTCGTGGTTTTGCAGAGACTGGACCGTGGGCTCGAACTCCCGGTTCTGGTCCTGGTGCTGGCCCAGAGCCTGTTTTGTGATGGGAGTAAGAACCAGGAGGAGCATAAATAGATAGGTTCCGAGGTTTTTTACCGGTGTATACCGCAAATCTTGTCTGATACTCATGGTGAACACTGCTTATTGATGTTAATATGTTGGTGAATTCAGAATAAGTCGTTGCCGGTCTATCCTATTTGTTGACCGATCTGTCGGGAACCGGGTTGGTAATTTTGAGGACCACCGGGTTGGGCCAGGTCCTGTCGTTATAGATTCGCTGGGCCCGCCAGGCGGTAATCATCAATCCCCGGTTCGTATTCTCCCACTTCGTTTCCGGGATCGTTTCCGGTACATACTCGAGCACCTTGTCATTCTGCCCCAACACGGAAACCGTTGTTGAACCGGAAGCCCTGACTGATTCCAGAATTACTGTTTTCCGAGTGCCCCATTCCCAGTTCGGTTCCGTAATAATTGCGTAAACTGCATCTTCCTGTTTTGACCGGGTAAACCAGATGTTATCTTCGTTGCTGATCACCCACGGTTCAACCCCGTAGATCGATTCCCCGTTAATAAAAAGCCAAGTTCCGATTTCACGGAGTGTAGCTTCCTGCTCCCCGGGGATGGAACCGTTCGGTTTGGGACCGATATTGAGCAGCATGTTGCCGTTTTTCGCCCGCGACTCGATCAGGTTCTCGATCAGATCTGTGCCGCTTCGATACTGTTCATTGGTTGGTTTATACTGCCACGACGTACCCATGGTATAGCAAGCCTCCCATACGTCGGAAAGCAGGTTACCGGGCAATCCCTGCGTGGTTGAGGGTGCAATTTCCGGGGTTTCCATCGCACCTCTGGTAATCACGAGGTCCGGGTTGATGCTCCATGCCAGCTCCCGGAGGCCGTCAGGCTCTCCATCGATAAAGAGGATATCAATCGTACCGTAGTTGGTAAACAGTTCCCGGATCTGCTGCTTGTTATGTTCCATGAGCTCGGGGTTATTGGAAGGCAGGGCCTCCGGGCGTCGACGACTGATCATCGTTCCCTGTTCATGCAGGAAGTGAAAATCATCCGGGGAAAAGTAGAACCCGATGGCAATTCCCTGGTCCCGGAAGGCTTCCACCACCTCACGCGTAACATCCCTTCCGTAAGGGGTGTTCATAAAGTTGAAGTCAGTCGTTTCGGTATCAAACATACAAAATCCGGAATGGTGTTTTGTCGTAAATACCACATAGTTTACACCGGCGACTTTTGCCATGCGTGCCCATTCCCGTGCGTCAAACTCCTCCGGGTTAAACGTATCTGGCAATTCGGTAAAAAATTTTGACTGGTATTGATCTGAAGCCCCCACCAGCGAATGACTGATGACCGTCCCGATCTGGCTGTCTACACTCCAGTGAATAAACAGGCCATACCCCAGTGAATTAAACCACTCAAGCCGTTCCGGGTTATTCCCGGCAGTGGTCTCATGCTGGGCGGATAACCCGGAAAGGAAGCAAAAACACAGAGCACCCGCGAGCAGCAATCGCGCCAGTAATGATATATTGGCCATTTTGTCCGATTTCAATCCCATATTGGTGACTAGATATCCCATAACAAACAACTGTTGTTGACAATGACCTGCGGTTCGATACCCGCTGGAAACGGGCCTGAGAAAACCCCATACAATTATCTGCCGGAGGGTTGAAACTCCATTCCCTCATCCCTCGATCTATTTTTGAAAACCCCACTCCGGATCTCTACCAAAACATTGACTATTGATTGTATTTTTATTGCATAAATTCCAAAATAATTGACATTTATATCAAAATTATTCAAAGTATTAGCAGTTGTATGGGGAAACGGTAACTTTTTTACATAAGGGATAGTCATGGAAGCACAACTTTTACGGCGTTCAGTCGATCAAAACCGCTCTTTTATCGTCGAGAACCATGCTTATAAAAATTTTCTGAAAGTTTGGCACTACCACCCGGAAACGGAGCTTGTGATAATAAGGGAGAGCTCGGGAACACGATTTGTCGGAGACAGCATCGAGAAGTTCAAACCGGGGGAAATTGTGTTGATCGGAAAAAACCTGCCGCATCTGTGGCTGAATGACGACAAATATTTTAACGAGGATTCCAATCTGGAAGCCAAGGCTCATGTT
Organism: Balneolaceae bacterium; assembly: GCA_033722415.1. Taxonomy (GTDB): domain Bacteria; phylum Bacteroidota; class Rhodothermia; order Balneolales; family Balneolaceae; genus JAMQKA01. Next base: position 6,668 of record JAWVZC010000029.1, read on the forward strand.
ATTCGGTTTAACGAGCAGTTTGAGAATGGGTTGCTCAGTGTGCCTGAGATGCGTCCCATTATGGACCTGTTTGAACGGGCCAAACACGGTATCAAGTTTGAAGGCCACACCAATTTAAAAGTATATGAGCTGGTCGAATCCCTTTTTGAGGCACACGGTTTTAAGAAAGTGCGTACGCTGCTCGATATTTTGGAGTGTCTCACGGTCCAGAAAGAATACCAGCTTCTATCCAGTCCCGGCTTTGTACGATGCTTCGAGAAAAAGAAAGACAGTAAAATTTTGCGTGTTTACGAGTATGTAATGCAGAATTTCACCAACGATGTATCGCTGGAGGAAGTGGCTGATCTTGTCAATATGAATTCATCGGCATTTAGCCGCTATTTCAAGCGAATACAGAAAAAGACGTTTTCGCAGTTCCTCAAGGAGGTTAAGATCGGTTACGCCTGCAAGCTGTTGCTGGAACAGAAATACAATATTTCCGAGGTGTGCTACCGATCCGGTTTTAATAACATTTCAAATTTCAACCGGCAGTTTAAATCGGAAAAAAACATGACCCCGACACAATATATTGAGAAGCATGCCGCGGCAATGGAGTGATATTAACGACCGGAATCACCGGCGGAAGCAAACCTGAATGTATTAATCAGCACGCTGCCCTCTACCCCACTTTTTATTGGACTCTGGTCCCACCTCCAGTATAAGATTGCCGCCTTTGGTGATCTCCTCGTGGGATATCCAGTATCGATCTATCGGCTTGCCGTTCAGCGAGGCCGACTGAATGTAGATATTTTTTGAGGGATTGCCCCTGGTTTCGATGGTAAAGGAACCCCCGGAATAATATTCGGGATCCAGTTGGATGGTAACCCTGTCGAACACCGGAGTGGTAATCTCCCATTGGGGATCAACGTCGGCCCCGCCCTGTAGATCGAACAGCCCGATCGCCATAAGCACGCCCAGTGCCCCCATTAGCCCCTGGTCTTCGTCACTGTTGTATCCCCCAAACGGGGTGATATCCCCGAAGGTGTACTCCTTGACCTGCCGTACCCAGTACTGGCTCAGCCACGGTGCACCGGCGAAGTTAAAGAGATGAGCCATCTGGCAGCTCGGCTGATTCGAATAATCGACCCAGCTTTCCCCGTGACGTTTACCTTCGGCGATAAACCGGTCCCCGCGGGCCCGCTCGAACTGCTCGTTGAGGCGTTCAATATAGCGCTCAGGGCCTCCGAAGGCCTCAATCAGCCCTTCCATGTCATGCGGCACGTAATGGGTAAACGTGGCCGAGTTGCCCTCCACAAATCCCGGGGTGTTGAATGAGTCTGGCATCACCGGCTGAAACCCTTCAAGCCAGGTCCCGTCCGGGTTGCGCGGCCTGATCCATTTTGTCTCCGGATCCCAGAGATTTTTCCAGTTGCCGGATCGCTCCAGGAATTTTTCGTAGTACTCTTCCTTGCCCAGTCCTTTCGCAAACTGGGCCAGGGTCCAGTCCTGGTAGGCATAAAACAGGGTTTGCGCGGTACCTTCTCGGTGAAACCCCGCTCCCTCCGGGGTAACCGGTATCCATCCCTGATCCACATAGTGCTGCATGCCGCCCCCGGTCGCATTGGGACCCGCCTCATAACCGGCATGACTGCGGATACCGCCGGGATAGGCGTTCTTCAGGGCGCCCTCCCAGGCCGCCTCCACGTCAAAATTCCGTATTCCCTTGTTGTAGGCAGCCGCAATCAGGGGAGTGGCCTGGTCGCCCACCATCACATAGGTATAGTTTCCGCCGCTGGGACCGCGCGCTATCAATCCCCCGTTTTTGTAATACTGCACTAAGTTGGCCACAAAATCATTCATCACATCGGGATACGCCAATGACCAAAGCACATTGATGGTCCATTCTGCTCCCCAAAAACTGTCGGAGTTGTACATATGGCGCTCCGGTTCACCGTTCTTATTCAACGGCAGCTGCCTCACCACCGGTCGGGGGCCGGTGTTGTCGGTATATTTGCCATTCACATCGCTGTAGATACGCCGACCCAGCAGGGCATGCCACAGATCAGTGTAGAATTTCACCTTGTGGGCATGGGTTCCCCCCTCCACCGTAATCCGGGAAAGCCATCGGTTCCACTCGTTTCTCGACTCCTGCACTACGCGATCGAAATCCCAGTGTGGTAGCTCCGTCTCCAGGTTCAGGCGGGCCTGGTGCTGGCTCACGTATGAGAGCGCCACTTTCATCTGCACGGTGTATGATCCCCGGGTATGATAACTGACATATCCCCCGCTCTCCGGCCCGGAGATCCGTTCAACGGCACTTGGGATCACCTCCTTGTTCTCTCCATTCATCTTCCACCCGCCGAAGCGGTCAATCGGTTTATCGAAGCGAGCCACAAAATAAACCGTCGAAGGCTTTTTCCGCCGGAAGGAGGGGGCCATTACCGCATAGCCGGCCACCTCACGGTCCGATACGCGGTGAATAAGTGCGTCCTGCATTTCGCCGTGCCCCAGATGAGCCCCGAGATCAAACAGAATGTGGGACTTGCTACCTTCGGGGAACTGGTAGCGATGAAAACCGACTCTGGTCGTGGAGGTGAGTTCTACCCCGATATCGTAGTCCTCCAGATATACCTTGTGATAGCCGGGTTTCACCACTTCATCGCGGTGTGAAAACGCCGATTTGTAGGCATCATATCCCTTGTGGCCGGTCATCGGACCGGTGATCGGCATGACCGGGATGCCGGAGAGCTGCCAGGCGTGGATATGACTGAAGGTACGGATGTGGCGATCTCCATAGCGGTAGCCCGAATTCCAGGTACCGTCGGTTTTCGTATCCGGGCTGAGATTGACCATTCCAAACGGCCGGCTGGCCGATGAAAAGTAGAGCCAGCGCGGCTGGACGGTATCGATAAGCGGATCGACGTAGTCTACCGGCTCTTTTTCCATACCCTGTGCTATCATTTCAAATGGCAACAACAGCAAAAATAGCCCTGTCACCAGCATCCCGAATAGTTCCTTGTTCATGTTCTGAAAGGTTATGTATGTGATTAGCTGTGGCAGTTTTAGACCTGTCGAACGTATAGTTCCGGGCTTGGCCCGGAATGGTAACCCACAAATTTCAGTAAGGGCGAGAGGTCCCAACTATAGGACCGAAAATCATACACCTCATTCATTTGCCTGCAGCCCGTAACAATCGACCGCATTTCCTCCGAAAAATGCCGCTCTTTCCGCATCTGACATCCCGGAAGTGTAGTCATCGACCAGGGAATATACCTCCCCGTACTCCGCGGCGAGTTTGCAGACCGGCCAATCCGACCCGTACATCAGCCGGTCGACGCCGAATGCATCGAACACCACATCGAGATACGGTTTGAAATCGTCCGGTTTCCATTGCTCCCAGTCGGCTTCCGTGACCAAGCCGGATACTTTGCACCATATGTTGGGATGGCGAGCCAGCTCCCTGATCCCGTTCTCCCATTCATCGATCTTTTGATCCGCAATTTCCGGTTTGGCGATATGGTCGAGCACAAATTTCTGATCCGGAAAATGTTCAGTAAACGCCACGGCCACCGGCAGGTGGCGGGCAAATATGAGGATATCGTAGGTCAGGGCAAAATCGGTCAGTATGTTAATACCCCGGAGAAAATCGGGGCGCAACAGGAACCGGTCGTCCGGTTCATCCTGTACGATATGTCGCAGACCGACCAGTTTATCGTGCCCGGAATAGTGTTCAAGACGTTCTGCAAAATTATCAGCGCGAATATCGAGCCATCCCACGACGCCCGTTACATAATCATACTGTTCGGCAAACTGCAGCAGGTATTCGGTCTCATGCTCAGTTTGATCCGCCTGTACCGCCACAGATCCGTCGATTTCAACCCGGTCCAGTTCCACCTTGAGATCGGGCGGCAGAAAATGCTGTTTGAGTATCCCCATCTCATCTGTTATCCACGCGTGCGATTCGGGATCATAATTCCAGAAGTGCTGGTGTGAATCTATTTTCAGCATATAACGATTTCAAATTTGGTTCGAGTTCAGTTATTACCTTCGGTAACACCAGGCCAGTTGTCGGTGCGGAACGGGGAAGCGGGCAGCCCGGCCCCGTTGTAGAGGTTACAATCAGGATTGGCCGACCACCCATAGCGAACGGCTACGGGATCAGGTTCATCGGGGCTGTATACCACCACATCATCCCCCGTGATTTCAGCTTCCGCCCAGTGAAACGTCCGATCATTGCCTGCAACGGCAAATCCTTTCAACTCGCCTCCCCGGGCCTGAAGTCCGCCGTTAACGTGGTCAAACGAGATCCGAATCCTGTTACCATCCAGTTTTTGCATGTTGCGGTATATCGGACCCGAATAGGCAATATTTTGCCCGTAAACAGTTGCCCGGGCGTTCAGTGCCAGCCTGCGACCGACCTCCTGCTTGTTTTTAGGGTGGATATCATTGGCATTGCCGATATCGATCGTTACAGCCATACCGGTATTAGGCTCTGAGAGTGCCATGAGCTGGGCTTCCCGAAGTTCCGCCCATTCAGATTCCACCGGCTGCTCATTGCGCTCCATGAAATTAGCAAGTTGAACAAACAGGAACGGGAATTGGCCCTGCCCCCAGTTTATTCGCCAATCCCGTATCATCCGGGGAAACAGGTCACGGTACTGGTAGGCACGGCCCGTATTGCTTTCGCCCTGGTACCAGATGGCCCCCCGGATGGCAAAGGGTATAATCGGGTGAATCATGGCGTTGTATAGTACGGTTGGTCGGTTTGGACGCTGTGAGATCACCGGTACGGCTACCCGGTATTTCCAGGGACCCGAAATGTTCAGGGAATCGCCTGCACTGTTTTTTAATCGGAGTTGTCCCGGCCGTCCCCAGAACCCGCCACCTCCCCCGGTATCGATCACGCGCACCGTGATGGTATTATTCCCATCATTAACAACCGATTTCGGCACCCCGTACGAACGGGGCTGATTGTATCCGTTTGTGCTCCCGATCCGCCTGCCGTTAAACCAGGTTATGTCGCTGTCATCAATTGGTCCGAGGTGCAGCACCAAGTCATCATGATGCCAGTTTTCGGGCAGATCCAGACTCTTTCGGTACCATACCACGCCATCCAGTGCCTCATGAGCTGCCTCTTCCCAGCGGCCGGGCAGCTCCATCCGGTCCCAACCGGAATCATCAAATTCTTCGGAGGCCCAGTGAGCAACTCCATTCAAATACCCGGTATCCCGGCTCACCAAGGCTGCGGAATCCTGCAATATTGCGGGATTAAGGAATTGCTCCTCGTTCTCAGGTTTTTCTGCCGATGCGATCATACTGGCAATCTGTTTGCGAAACTCCGGGAAATGGGCATCGAGTGTGTTTCGGCTGGTCCATGCCTCAGCAACTGTTCCGCCCCACGAAGAGTGAATAATACCTACCGGTATACCCAGGTGCTCATGGATATGGCGGGCAAAAAAGTAGGCCGTCGATGAAAATTCAGGAATGGTTTCCGGTGAACAGATCTGCCAGGTTCCGTTTTCTGCAACCAGCTCTTTACGCGGCAACACACTTGTTTCGTGAGCTGCCTGAAATAGCCGAATTTCCGGGAAATCCGACTTTGCGATCTCTTCTTCATAATTGTTGATCTGACCCCAGCCTGCCAGGGGCATTTCCATATTTGATTGCCCGGAAGCCAGCCATACTTCTCCGGAGAGCACGTTTTCAAAAGTTTGTATTTCCTGTCCTTTCACGGTTAATGTGTGCGGTCCCCCCGCCGGAAGTGGATTCATGTGGACACGCCAGTTCCCGTCTGGCCCGACAACTGTGCTTTTTCGACGACCGGCGATGGCAATCTCGACTACTCCGCCCGGTTCGGCGGTTCCCCAGATCGGGACATACCGGTTACGCTGCAGGATCATATTATCACTGAACAGAGATGGCAGAGATACGTTTTCAGCCGGTTCTGTAGTTTTCAATGCCCCGGGAGTGAAACCAGCAGAATCCTGGGAATACAGTGTGGATGCAGATACCCCCCCCAATGCAGCGAGGAAGAAGAAAAGATATTGAATGGCGTTTTTTGGGTTATTCATAATGTCGGGGCATCATTACAGGGTTAACTCCGTTTACCTGATCTATGGGTTCCGAATTACCAAAAAAAACGAATGATACTGTACACCGCGGCCAGCAGGATGGCGGTAATGCTCACCCAGAACGCGATATCGTACAGTCGGCCCGGTTTGAGCTGCTCATCGAGCCGAACGTACCGGAAATGGAACGCCGCATAGACCACGATAAGCAGCAGTATGGACGTAAAAAATCCACCGATAATAACCATCAGTACCGGCAGCTGGAAAAACAGGAACATCAGGGCCCAGAGTACCGGGAACACCCAGGCCAGGATAGCGATCATTTTCCGTCGCTCCTCCCGGTCGTAAAAGTCGAACAGGCCCAGGGTGCCGAAGGCGTCGGAAAATATGCGGGTCCAGCTGGCAAGCGCCGAGAAAAGCGTCGAAAACAGCACCACTACCGCACACACCAGGAACACGTTGCGAGCCCCGGGGCCCATCGTTTCGGTGTACATGCCGGAAAGCGTTTCGATCATCTGGTACCCCTCCGGTATCCGATCCTGCACGTGGAGCACCGCCGCCCCCAGCACGTAGAACGCTGCTGTCACCAGTGTGTACACAATCATTGAAAGTACGGCATCCCAGTACATCACCTTGATCCATCCTTTGGCCCGGCGGGTCCACTCCTCGCTCTGTTCCGCCGGCCCGGTATATGCGGCATATCCCTTTTCCAGGCACCAGTAGTGGTAGTACATGATCTCATCACCGCCCACGCCGGTAATGCCAAATGCACCGATGGCCACCGCCACCATGGCCGTGGGCAGGTTGAACTCCAGCCCGTACAAAATGTCATTCCAGGTGAACGCGTAGCTGGTAAACTGCAGGAAGTAGACCGAGAGAAAAGTAAATATGGTGAAGAAGGCGATCAGGACCAGGCAAAATCGTTCTACAAACGTATAGTACCCCCTGAATACCAGCAGGGAAGCGGTTACAGTGACCAGCACCGTCCAGGTGGTCACCCCCACCGAGGGGAAAAAGATATTCAGTGTAATGGCCACCCCGCCGATAATGCCCCCCACCTGCAGCAGCTTGAACAACTGGATGAACAGCCAGGTCCAGATAGACCAGTTCACGTTGCGGAACGACCAGCCGGGCAGCTTGTTGAGGGCGGTCATTACGGTTTCTCCCGCACTGATTGCATGTTTGCCGAATTCAAGCTGGAGGGTAACTTTAACCAGGCAGCTCAGAATTACCACCCAGAATGTGACAAACCCGGCGCGGGCCCCGAGTGTGGTTGTAGCTATCAGTTCCCCCGACCCGACGATGGCGGCCGAGAGCACAAAGCCGGGACCAAGGTACCGGATTGTCTGCCAAAAATTTTCAGGTGGTTCCCTGATGTCATCCTCCGTCAGGAGATAGGGGTCCCACTTCGGTTTTTCTGCCTCGTTATCCATGCGGCTCCGAATTCACCATCCTGTTTGCCGTAGTTTCAATTAACCGCTCACTACCCAAAAATATGCCCGATTTATTTCCTGTCGTCCATCATAGGGCATCCCTGATATCTGAATTCCCGAGATATCTCCCATCGCTGTCCTGCTAAGGATACAAATTTTAATGAATACCCAAAAAGTAATTCTCCCCGAGTCCCGGGGTGCGCTTCCCGCAGCCGGTATTGGGTTTATCCGGACACCTCAGGAGCTTGAACCGGGGATGTATGGGGGGCAGCTGTTTACCCAAATATTTTACTGATCATTTTTTACCTTTACTGGGCTGTTAAAATAGTATCGGATGAATTTAGAAAGGAACAAACAATGGATCTCAATCTGGAGGAAAAAGTAATCATGGTAACGGGGGGTGCGGGACTCCCGGGCAGTATCGGCGAAACCATCGTCCGGCATATTGTTGATGAGGGGGGCATTCCGGTAATCGTCGATATCAATCAGCGCGGCAAGAAGATGGAACAGGAATTGTGGGACCAGGGAGTCAACGCCCTGTTTGTGGAAACGGATCTCACCACGCCCGAGGGTTGCCGCAATGCCGTGGAACAGGCCACCGATCATTTCGGCCGGCTTGAGGGCCTGGTCAATAATCTTGGTATCAATGACGGGGTGGGACTGGATCGTACCTATGATGATTTTCTCGATTCGCTGAAGCTGAACCTCGTGCACTTTTATGCCGTTACGAAAGCCGCGCTCCCCTGGCTGCGCAAATCATCCGGTCCGGTCGTCAATATTGCGTCCAAGGTTGCGCTTACGGGACAGGGCGGAACCTCCGGCTATGCTGCGGCAAAAGGGGGCGTACTGGCTCTGACCCGCGAGTGGGCCCTGGAGCTGCGTGAGGACGATATCCGGGTCAATGCCATGGTGATCGCCGAGTCGTGGACACCGGGTTACAAGAAGTGGCTTGATACCTTCGACGAACCAGAAGAGAAGAAGAAGGATATCGTTGCAAAAATACCGCTTCAGCAGCGCATGACTACACCGGATGAAGTGGCGGATACCGTCTTGTTCCTGCTCTCCGAACGCTCCTCGCATACCACCGGGCAGTTCGTGCATGTGGACGGCGGGTACGTTCACCTGGATCGTGCGATCTCCTGATTCCCGTGTTGGCACTGGGTGGCAGAACCTGGCGAAGAAAAATACAGGTAATCGTTCCAGTATTTTCTGAAGTGATTTCGCAAACCGGGATCTTAGATAGTGCAACCAAATTCCACACCGGCGTCATCCCGGGCCCCGACCCGGGATAACGCAGGGGTACCAAGCCGTTGATTTTGTTCAACAATTTGATCAGCGTCCCTCATCCCTCCGAGATCCTGAAAGAGATACTGAAACAAGTTCAGCACAATGGTTTGGATGACGTGGAGGTCGCAACTGGAAAAGAGTCATGATTGGGATATGAGGATTTTACCAAAGAAACTGCAGTACAGAAGCGCATGTAAATTTCAGGTGTTCACCAGTTCTCCAATGCCCGGGGCATCTTCATTGTTGCTAAAAGTTGGGGGACCCGCTTACGGTTACTAATCCGCCGTTCGATGTATGCTTCCCCGTGACAAGCCGATTAACAGAGTCCGCCCCCAATCCCTCACACTTTCCGCCCGTTTTCGGCATAAAGATCGTGCCCCTCCCGAATAACGGAAAGATCCCCCCCGGTTCTCTTGTGATTGCCGGTGTTGGTTTTTCCCGCTGATTTTACTATGGTACCTTAGTGGCGGATAGAAACATCTATCAACAGACACGAATATGAATTGAATTACGGCAGATTGTCAACAACACCAGGTTATTGCTGTATGCTGTTTTTCGGTTGCTGCCTGCTGTTCTTTCCCTTGCAGCAAACCGCGGCACAGAATGCCTTCGAGGAGGGGAAACGGTGGTATGAACAGCGTGCCGCTCAGGCCGATTCTTTTCGCGCCGATCCGAACAACATCCAAAAAGCGATCCGGGCATTCGAAAAGGCACTCAGCCGGCAGACACATACCCGACAAGCTGCAATATGGCTGCTGCGTTCGTACTATTTCAAGGGAATGTTTACCGGGCTGGATGAAAAGCAGCAGCAGGCCACATTTGACCGGGGAAAGGAACTCGGCGAGCGGATGATGCAGCAGTTCCCGAAATCGGTGCCGATCAAGTTCTGGTACAGTGCCAACGCCGGACGCTGGGCGGATGTGCACGGATTTTGGCCTGCGGCCACCGACGGTATCTCCAAAAAGCTGCGGAACGTCAGCCGTGAAATCATCCGTCTCGACTCCACTTATGAAGGCGGCGGCGGATATCGTATCCTTGCACAGGTTCATTTTTACTCCCCCAACATCCCGTTTGTGATGGGCTGGCCTTCCGATGAAAAGGCGCTTCAGCTGGTACAAAAGGCCGTCTCCATCGCTCCGGAGCATCCCTCGAATCTGCTGCTGCATGCACAGTTACTGCTGGAGTTTGACCGAACCGATGAGGCCCGGGAACAGCTGAACGCTATAGTCAGGCAGCAACCGCGCGCCAACCACCTGGTGGAAGATCGCTACGTGCAATATCGTGCGCGCAGGCTCCTGCAACAGAACCTGTAACTCACTGCAGCAGGTGAAGCATAAACCCGACCAGCTGCCGGTTTACCTGCTCATCTTTCAGCCGTCCGTTTACCTGCCATTCTTCCCGGCCAGCTTCAACGGGAGTACACCGGGCTGAAAAACCGGCCGTTTTTTACGGTATATCCGGGTTTCTCATTGTCACCGACAGTTTACAAGGTTGACCAAATTCCCGGTCATTTTCCAGCTCTCGCCCGGTTATACGAAAGGAAAAATCCAGTATGATGTCACGGAAAGCGCCTCCAGTATCTACGGCGGAAAATTCCAATTCGATGGTCCTGGTCCGGTTTCCCTCCATATTCACATCCTTGCCATCCAGTGAATAGCTGGTAATCTCGGCCCGCGCCTGTATTTTCATTGTTTCTGCCCGATTATTTACTCTTACTCGTTTTCAGATCCTCGTTACCCGATATCTGTGCAAATCGGCATAATTTACGGATAACAAGTACCCTTGAAGTGTAACGAGAAGTTACCTCCCTTTATCTGCCAGGTTACAAAAATGACAAAATACTCTTTGTTTTGGATGATATTGACATGTTGCCGCTGCTTATTTTTTTGTAAGGTAAAGATTCACCTGTTTCTCCGAACCTGTTTGCTATTCATGCATATTCCGAAATTCCTGCTTGATTCCTTCCACAACTACTGAATCAAAGCATATAAATTATGTGGGGCATGTAGAATTTTTGACAACCCGAAATGTATGCATAACAAATTTTATCACGCAAGCTAAATCAGGAACGATCACACGTATATTACCGGGATTACAACCATTAACCGGACTCAATTACAACAAAGCGAAATAAAAAAAACGATACTTCTATTGGTGATTTTTATCCAGATTAGTGGCGAATTATTTGCTGATGATTATCCCAGGAATCACGGTATCGATATCCAGCACTACACTTTTTCACTTGCATTGTCCGATACATCAGATACAATTGTTGGTGAGACCACAGTAACGGTCTCTTTCAAAAAGAATGGTATCCAACAATTTCGGCTCGATCTGATCAACAGCAGCAAGGCCCGTGATGGCAGAGGTATGGTGGTACGGTCGGTTAAATCCGGGGAAAGAGTGCTACAGTTTACCCATAATAATGACGCGCTGGTCATCCATCTTCCGGAACCTGCTGCGAGTGGCGAAATTGTGGACATAACCATCACCTATTCGGGTATTCCCGCAGATGGCCTCAGAATTGGGGACACGAAGTATGGAGACCGTAGTTTTTTCAGTAACAACTGGCCTAACCGGGCAAGACACTGGCTGCCCGTGATCGACCACCCCTATGATAAAGCCACCTCCGAATTTATAGTAACCGCACCTTTGCGTTACCAGGTAATATCCAACGGATTATTAAAAGAAGAAACCAATCTGCACAACGGTGACAAGCTTACACACTGGAAACAATCTGTGCCCATCCCATCCTGGCTTTTTGTACTTGGGGTTGCTGAATTTGCGATACAGTATGTGGATGAGTTCAGGGGAAAATCAGTTCAAAGCTGGGTGTATCCCCAGGATCGGGAGATCGGATCTCGAAATTTCGCCGAACCTACTATGCATTCCCTTCGTTTTTTCAGCGAATACATTGGCCCATTTGCCTATGAAAAACTGGCAAATATCCAGTCTCCGAGTGTAGGGGGCGGAATGGAAGCGGCGACAGCGGTCTTTTACTCGGAAAATGCGATACAGGAAGAACAAACACCCTGGCTTCATAATGTTATTGTCCACGAAGTGGCCCACCACTGGTTTGGCAACGCGGTAACGGAATCCACCTGGGATGATGCATGGTTAAGCGAGGGATTTGCCACCTATTTTACCCTGCTTTTCCGGGAGCATGCGTATGGGCGGGACGATTTTCTGAATCATTTGGATAAGGCCAAAAAAAGGGTGTTTGAGTACTACTCGGATCATCCCGAATACAAAATCGTTGACACTCGGTCCCCTGAGACCGGACCTGTTACCAGTCTTGCAACCTACCAGAAAGGAGCCTGGATACTCCATATGTTGCGAAATCTGGTAGGTGACCCGGCCTTTAAAAAGGGAATTCAGTCCTATTATCATCGATACATGAATTCCACGGCATCAACAGATGATTTTAAATTTGAAATGGAACAGGCATCGGGGAACAATCTGGATGCCTATTTCAACCAGTGGCTGTATCAGGGAGGAAATCCGGTAGTGGAAGGACACTGGAGTTATCATCCTGAGCAACAAGTTGTGACGGTACAATTAAGCCAGGTTCAGTCCAAACAGTATCGGTTTGAATTTCCCGTAGAATTCGGAATCTATTATGATGAACAGATTCTCCCGGATGTGGCTACACGTTTAATGGATCAACAGAGAATGGAACTTAAAATTTCGGTCGAAGAAGAGCCAGAGGAAGTGGTCATAGATCCCCACTCCAAACTGCTTGCCAAATGGAATCTTGTTAAAAAATAATAGTTCCCGGCTTGTGAGCAATACAATGCGTAGTTCAGCAAGCGGAGAACAGCAAACTGGGTTTGGTTATACTGCCACCACAGTTTATTGCTTTTACCCGGATTCAATTTTTAATTTCATTTAAATTAAACGCTCGGAGTTGCAATGACCTTCGTAACGTACCTTATCAAAAATTTTCGGCATTCAATTAAAGGTCGCAACAACTCTCATTCGACGCCGTCATCAGATTCCATGTAATGTTATTTGACCTGTTCCAGACCAGGAGTGAATACTCCCACTGGTATCCTCATTCTTTACTTTACGCTCATATATTTATTTTTGACAGCAGGAATTTTCAAATTCCTGCAGGTTATATGTTTCCTTATTTGCAGAATAATTCACCATGAAATTCTCCATTCGGCCCGCTTTTTTTCATCATTTTTGCCCCGGAATCAACTTGAGAACCGAATTACTCCATTTAGCATCATATGATTTGAGTTTATTGAACTTCAAATTTTGGGATGGTTTTAGCCGTACTTCACAAAGTATCTTTGTCAACTTTCGGCAACACTATGGCAGGTAGCAACATGTGCCGTATTTAGGCCTTCTTCAATAAGTAACAATTGCTCCTTCCCCGATGGAAGAGGGGTTCCTTTTTGGTTGAACAAAAACGAACCCCAAAAATCACCGGCGGGGGATTTCTTCGTCTGGCTGCACTCCGCTGCGGCTAAAAGAAACCCAGATATTACCGCTGGCAGCCCCTCCTGGCGGGCAGAGTTTCCCGCGCTCTGGATTTTACCGGGATCCGCTGCAGGGTTTCTTTCTTAACGCCTGCGCTGCGTTTGCCCGGGCGGCTCAGAAATCGCAAGGCCGGAAGGATATGAACCAGATTTTTCAGGCAGCCCCGAAGTCCGGAAAATCCCTGCACCTAATTCCGGGAAAACTCCGTGGTATGGATAAGCAAGGAACGGATTGGAGCCTCCGGGAAACCAAAATCTGGGATTTTATGGTGAATGTTGCCGGTGCCTGTTCTTTAGTTCCGACCACTGTCGGAATTTTCTTCATTGAAAAAATGAA
>JAWVZC010000030.1:0-20093 GCA_033722415.1 Balneolaceae bacterium
ATGTCGGCATCATATCTTCGAAGGCCGAAATATGATCACTTTCAGATCCCTCGGGTACGGTACCCGGCCACCAGGCGAGAGTCGGCACGCGGATGCCTCCCTCATACAAGTCGCGCTTGACGCCCCGCAGCGGACCGTTGCTGTCGAAGAAATCCGGGTCGTGGCCGCCCTCCACGTGGGGACCGTTGTCGCTGGTAAAAATCACCAGGGTGTTTTCGGCAATACCATGTTCACGAAGCTTTTCCATAACCTGTCCGACGTATCTGTCCAGCAGGGTTACCATCGCCGCGAAGGCTGCGCGTGGCTGATCCTGCCTTGTATAGTGACCGCCCTGGAACGGCTTCTCTTCGAACATGCTCTCCCCGTTTTCATCCAAGTACGGCTCCATGGCTACATCCGGTGCAATGATGGAAGCGTGGGGAATATTCAGCGGCATGTAGAGGAAAAAGGGATCGGTACCGGCATGATCATCGATGAAAGTGAGGGCTTCCTCTACAATCGCATCCTGGCTGTAAACGCCGCGCTCAACAGGTGGACCTGAACCGGGATGCGGAAAGTCGGGCGTGGAGGTGTTTTCAACCACGTTCCCTTCCAGCGGTACACGCTCGGCCGGTTGCCCGGGAACTTCACGGAACAGGAATTCGGGATAGTAGAAATGGGCCCTGCGCTGGTCGTTATACCCGAAAAACAGGTCGAATCCCTGTCGCGAAGGGCTCCCCTCCGAGCCGGGGTAGCCCAGTCCCCATTTGCCGAAGGCGCCTGTGGCATACCCGGCATCTTTCAAAACCTCGGCCAGCGTGGGCACCGCGTAGGGAAGCGGAGCCTGGCCGATCGGCTTGTGTTCCATATTTCCGCGAATCGGGGTGTGACCGGTATGGAGCCCGGTCATCAGAACGGAACGGGAGGGAGCGCAGACGGTACTGCCCGAGTAGTGACGGGTGAGTTTCATGCCCTCAGCGGCCATGCGATCAAGGTTGGGCGTCGCAATTTTTTCCTGGCCGAACGGACCGATATCCCCGTACCCCAAATCATCGGCCAGGATATAAACGATGTTGGGTTTTTGGGGCTGGTCGGCCGGCTCGTTATCTGCCGATTGTTCCTCACAACCGCTGACAAGAACCAGCAGTAAAAAAATTGAAATTAGCTGCGGCAGTGTTACACGTGTTTCCCTTCCGACATTGCTATCCATTTTAATCCCTGATTTGTGGAATTTAACGTTGGGTGGCAAATTGCTTTAAATCCCCGGTTTTACTCGCTGTTTATAATCGAATATTTTCAATAAAGAGATAATCACGGAGTAATTCTACTGGTATTGAATCTGATGCTAAATCTGCCCGGGTTTAAATGATCAGTATCATTGGAAACATGCCAGTGCTTATCTTTTTGTGCGCAACCCCCAGGAGTTTGAACTGAAATGAGTTCTACAGGAGGGCTCCAAAACAAGAACACACTTCTAGTAATCACAGTAAATCTCACTAACACTAAAAATCGCAGTTCCCATTCGGGAGGTTTAAATTAACGTGAATTTGATATAAGATTCCCGCGCGCAGAACATTATTATTGTTGAATACTTATAACGCGTTTACCGGTTAAAAATAGCCTTTGTGTCATCCTGAACTTGTTTCAGGATCTCGCAAGGCCCAGAATCGTTGATATGATCTGATATTAGAACAACGCTACCCAACCTCGCGAGATCCCGGATCGGGGTCCGGGATGATACAGAGGGTTTTTGTACATTTTTAGCCAATTAATCTAACCGGTAAACGCCTTACTTATATAATTCTGATCCCCATCTGTCGGTGACCCCATCTTTTTCTACCACTAAAAATTAGGGGATAAACTCGTTGTTTGACTGGGTAATCTATGAAAACCTCCCTATCGGTGATTATTGAGGATCGAACAGGTGTGGCTCAACAACCGACTACCACTCATCATGGTTCAGTAAATTAGAGCCACACACGTTGCTACTATTATCGATCTCACGTTAACATAGTACATTGCGGAGTGGCTGCCTGTTCATTCATACACCAGGTAGTTGTACCGAAGGCAATGGATTGAAATTTGCCTTTTCATTCATCCGCCTTCAACTGCAGAATGCGGATGAGGGGTGTGGGCTATTTCTTGACCCACCTGTTGAAAACTACCCCTCCGCCACAACATCAATCACCACCCGCCGGTAGCTGGTAAGAGGCGGTTGCCCACTGTCGGTTACCTCCAGTATGATGTGCACCCGGGTATCGCCTTCGGGCCGGTGGCGGTCGTTGGTCAGGTAGTCGGGGGGAATGGTTATCTCAGCCTCGATCTGCCGGGCATTGCGAACCGTGACGTCCCCCGGGTAGGCTCCGGCGTTGCGATTGGTCCACCACCGGGCGGAAGTGCCCGCTTCGCCATAGACCCACCAGTGAAAAGAGAGCCTGTCCCCGTCGGGATCGGTGCTGCCCTCCGCGGTCAGGGTAACCGTATCGCCCGGGCGGGCGGTTGTTGTTAAAATGGTCATGCCATCATGTCCGTTTACTACCGGTTCCGGGTTGTGATTGGCCTCCTCATACGTGGTTACCTGCCAGTCCATTCGGGCCGCAAAATCGTGCTGGTAGGCCTGGCGCCACCGCCAGATAGTGGCCTGGTCCGAGACGTATGCCACCCCGTTTTCGGCCACCACCCGGTCGCGGGAATTGCGGGTGTTGGTCCAGATCGGGCGGGATTCCCCGTACGTCCGAGCCAGCTGGTAGCGGCCGCCCCACCCGCCGAAATCGGGACGGATCGCCCAGCCGAGGCCGTTTCGGATAAGGCCCAGGTAGGAGGGCGTGTCGCCCTCCATGATGTACTCCACATGGGGATAGAGGGCGCCCAGCGGTCCGTGATTTTGCATGATGTTCTTTTCGATCCAGGGATTGTCCACCAGTTCAAATTTGTGTCCGGGTCCGTTCTGGTAGAGCTTATCACCCGCTATGCCGCTCCACGTGGCCTTGTGATACCACTCGGCCCCCTCGGAGCTGGCACTGACGATGTACCACAGGCCGGGAAAGTGGTCCCGTATCCAGGGGCCCGAATCATCCTGGTCCGAAATGGTATACACGCGCAATTTGGAAACGAACTCCTTCACCTCGGCGGGACTCCGGGTTTCCCGCACCTGCCACAGCGCCTGGGCCAGGCAGTTTACCCCGCCCCAGACCGTAACCCAAACGGGACGCTCGTCGGCCCGGTCCACCACTTCGATGATGTGACTGGATCCTTCTGAATTCATGCCGGCCCCGACCCCAGCCATGCCGTACTGCGGCAGGTGTTGTGTTACTCGTTCCATCAGGTATTCCTGCTCGGGGTATCCCGGGGCGTGCTCCAGCAGACGGGGGCGCACCTGTCCGTAAGCCTGTACCAGCTTTTTAATGACAGCCGGGCGGACATCATCCCGCAGCCAAGTGGAGGTGGTGGCGATCAGGCCCTCAATGTCGAATTCGTTGGCATAGCTCAAAAACCGAACCAGCGATTGCTGATCGTCCGGCTCGTTGGTGATATCGGTGAGCACGATGACACGCGGTTTATCCAGGGAGATCTCCCCGAATGTCCGCTGGGCCAAAGCGGTAGCAGTCGTCACCAGTAGTAACAATCCCGCAAAAACACTTGCTGCCAATTTAAACCGAAATATTGACGTAGCGTCCTGAGTTGCTGGATACATATGATATTTCATAGACATTTTTTGATTTAGCAAGGAGGTTCTGTTTAGCAATTTTTTGAGAAAACGTCATTCCAGTAAGCCTTTCAGATACCTCCTCGTAACCCTTCGTATGTACACGTTAGGAGGGGGAGGGCCAAAACAGTAGCACTGAAAAGCTTCCTTTCGTTGTGACCTGAGTTCAAATAGCCGACTCCTGCCTGATCCCGGGTTCTTCGTTAGTCGGTGCGTTGGGATGGAGAAATCCCCTAAGCATTATTATACAATGCCGTTACTTACTGTAACCGGTGTAATATGCCCTGAAATTTGTTCCTGATCTCCTTCTGCTCCGGGGTTAACTGGTCCATGGGGATCGGATTCTGCTCCCTGGGATCATCAGCAATGTGATAAAATTCTCCGTTTTCATACAATTTCCACTCTTTGTTGTGCACGTACCGGACAAACGGGAAATCGCCCCAATTCGGATTATAATGGGTAAACACCCACTCACGCGCCTCCCAGAACCGCCCCTGCAGCTGGGGATAAAAACTGATGCCGTCGGTATGAAAGTCGTCCGGTATTTCAGCGCCCGCCACGTCCATCAGGGTGGGCAGAAAGTCGGAAAAATCGATCAGGTTGTCATTCACCTGGCCGGGCTCTATTTGACCTTTCCAGTAGGCAATGAATGGAACGTGCGTGCCGTACTCGTCGGGATATCCCTTGTGGCCGTCAATCGCCTGCCCGTTCCACCGGCTGGTCACATTCCGGTCGGTGCCGTTGTCTCCCACAAACAGGATCAGGGTGCGTTCCTCGATTCCCAGTTCCTCTGTTTTCTTCCGGATTTGCCCCACAATTTTATCCATATACGTGACCATCTCGCCGAAATATCTGGGATCGTTAACCGATGATACCGAATCAAAATCGGCAAACCCGCTGTTGTCCGGGGTGGGCTGAAAGGGAAAATGCGGGAGCACCATCGGGTAGTAGAGGAAGAACGGTTCCGACCGGTGTTCTTCCATATACGATTCAATAAATTCCAGGAACAGATCCGGCCCGTATTTTCCCTGGTAAAATTTATTTCCCTGACCGTCGGAGGCAAGCAGGGGATTTTTGTACCGCGATTTTCGCTCGTCGATCTGCCACAGCATGTATTCGCTGAAACCCGCTTCCGTGGGATAAGAGCCCCGCCGGTTGCCGGCCAGATGCTGCTGGTATTCCCGTCCCAGGAGCTGCCATTTGCCGGCAATAGCGGTTTCATAGCCGGCCTCCTGCAGCAGATGCCCGAACGTGCGCTCGGCCGGGTCCAGCAGCCCAAACCCGATGTAGTTCCGGTAATTGTATTTGCCGGTCATAATTTTGACGCGGGAGGGTGTGCACAGCGGCGTGGAGTAGGCATGAGTAAACCGCATACCCTGCTCAGCCATCCGGTCCAGATGGGGGGTCGGGTAGGAGCTGCCGCCGTAGGCCCCGATCGTTTCAAATCCCAGGTCGTCGGCCATAATGAAGATGATATTCGGTTTTTCCTGGCTCATCGCCGAAATGTTTCCTTGAGCAGCCGCCACCACAAAAAAAAGTACTCCCAAAACGATCCCGGTTTGAATTGGTAATATTTTCATAGGGTTCCCTTTTATTTATTTCCGATTTTAATTCCCGACTTATAAAACTGCGTAGTTCAGTGCCTCTTGGAAGGTCTCAAAAATCTGCAAATAAATTCACTGAAATTAAGTAGATGCGGAGCGCGGACCGGACTTGTGGACAGTTGGAAATAAATCATTTTTCGAATTCATGCCTATTCCATGATTGGTTTTTGCTCATCCTCATTTGCTCCGGTTTTCGCACTCCGTCCGGTGGGATTCACAGCCTATGGCGGCGGCCAAGGAACTCTGATTGCTGCCATAACAGTCATACCCCTTGGGGGATCATCAGGTCGGCGTATGGGCTCATTATTTGCAGTCAATCATCATTTTTGCCAGCGGCGCTTTATCGGTGACACCGGTTTCGAAAAATACGTATGCGATTCCATTACTTCTTAAGCATATTTAATCTTACAGATATCCCATCCCAAAGTTGATTGGGCCAAAAAAGCCGTGGTATCTTCAGCCGTCCCGGGCACAGCGGAATCCCAGGTTGCCGGTCGTGCTGTCGGGCGTGTTTGCGGTTCGGGCCGCCACGCGATACCGGTTGCAGTAAGAATGGTGACACAGGTAAGAGCCGCCCCGGATTACCTTGGCATCTCCATCTCCCGGTCCCCGCGGATTTTCCCGAATGCCCAGCAGGGGATAGGTACTATTAAACCAGTCGTGACACCACTCCCAGGCGTTCCCGGCCATATTGTACAATCCATAACCATTGGGAGCGTACGATTTGACCGGTGCTGTCCCCAGGAATCCGTCCTCCCCGGTGTTATGACCGGGGAATATCCCCTGCCAGATGTTGCAGCGGTGTTCCCCGCCGGGGGTTAGTTCATCGCCCCACGGATATCGATTCTGCTGAAGACCGCCCCTGGCGGCATACTCCCATTCGGCCTCTGTGGGCAGTCGTTTGTCCGCCCAGCGGCAGTAGGCCACGGCATCCCGCCAGGAGACATGAACCACAGGGTGATCCATTCGCCCGTTCAGATCACTGCCCGGTCCTTCCGGCTTTTTCCAGGTTGCCCCCTCAACCCCCTTCCACCATGGCGTATCATCGGGAGATAGTAGTTCTCGTTGATCGATTTTATCAGGCAAAAAGAGATGAAAAACAAAGGACCATCCAAATCGCTCGGCGTCGGTTTTATACCCGGTTTTGTTCACAAATTGCGAAAACCTTCTGTTGCTCACGGCGGCTGTATCGATATAGAAGGGGGCCAGTTTCACTTCCCGAACCGGGCCTTCCCCGTCCTGCTTAAAGCCGTCGTCAGAATCCGTCCCCATTAAAAATACCCCGCCGTCCAGCCGTACCATACCATTCCCTGATCCATCTCTTGTGTTAGTGGGATTTTCAGGCAGATCATTACCGGACTGCCGGCTTTGCGGGCAACAGCTTTTGTTAGAGGTTTGTGAGGTCACTGAATATAGTCAAATGGATGTTAAATAAACCTGAGCTCAGGTTAAGAATTTATTAGAATCCGTGATTAATTGACCAACAACGGGTTTTGCGTTGTTCATTTTTTGAACGACGAAAAAACGAACCAAAAACGTCGCCGGCGGATGAATTTTTTGTTGCGTTCCCTGTGCCGGAACTAAAACTATTTGAACTCAATCCGCTGAGAAGCGCGGATTACAGACTCAAATAGTTTTTTACGCTCCCGCTCCGGTCACTCAGCCAACAAAAAATTTCAAAGGTCGGGAAAAAATACAGCATTAACAGGGTTCTGTGAAGCATATTTATTCAAAACTGACGTTAAATAGCATAGAACGCTGTAGACAGGGCCTGCTTCCGCTCTACCCTGTTGTTTCGGGAACGTTTTCCCACGCGGGCCAGGGCAGCACCTCCACGCGGTCCGCCCACTGCTTGTACCGCTCTTTCAGGTCGGCCATTAAGCCCGGTCGTTCCTCGGAGAGGTCGTTGGTTTCTGTGCGGTCGGCCACCATGTCAAAAAGTTACCAGTCGTGATTGTGGCGCTGTAACAGTTTACAGCGGTCATCCCGCACGGCGCGATTTCCCTCGTGCTCCCAGAACAGCGGTTCGCCCCGCTCCGGTTGATCCTCTTCAAAAACCGGGGTCAGGGAACGGCCTTCCAGCGGCTGGATCGGCTGCCCGTTGTACTCATTGGGATACTCGGCCCGACCAATATCCACGCAGGTAGCCATGATATCCACCAGGTGAGAGGGATAGCTTCGCCAGTCTCCCCGGGCTTCGATGCCGGCGGGCCAGTGGGCAATAAGCGGCGACGCGATGCCACCCTCGTGAACGTAATGTTTATAGAGCCGAAAGGGCGTGTCGGAAGCGTTGGCCCACCCGATGCCGTAACTCTGGTAGGTATTACGCGGGCCGGGCGTGACCTCCGGCTTGTTGCCGAGAATGACCGGTTCGCCGTTAAGTGTTTCATCCGGAATAAAAGGGCCACTCCACTCCTCGGTAAGTACCTCGGCGCACCCGCCGTTGTCTGCCAGAAACAGGATCAGGGTGTTATCAAGCTGACCGTTCTGTACCAATGCCTGCACAATCTGCCCGATACCGCGGTCCATCCGGTCGATCTGGGCAGCGTACACCTCCATGCGGCGCTCTTCCCACGCCTTGTGTTCCGCATCATCCCAGACCGGTACGCGCGGATCTCTCGCGGTCAGTTCCCATCGGGGGTCCAGCAGCCCGATATCCACCATTTGTTGCATCCGTTCGCGCCGGAGCTGGTCCCAGCCTCCGGAATACCTGCCCCGGTACCGGGCGATATCCTCTTCCAGGGCATGCAGCGGCCAGTGGGGAGCGGTATAGGATACGTACCCGAAAAACGGTTGCTGCGACCCGTTTTCGGCATGATCGTTTACAAATTGAACGGCATTCCCGGAGATGGCATCGGTGTAGTAGAAGTCAGGGTCTACCCCGATTGGGTCATTGCCCTCCACAAGGGTTATCGGGTTATAAAAACTACCCGCCCCCAGGATCGTCCCAAAAAAGCGATCGAACCCCCGCTGCCGGGGCCAGTTGTGCCTGGAGGTTCGGTCGGGATCGTCAGTCCACTGCCCGATATGCTTGGTGACATGCCACTTTCCGCTCATCCAGGTATGGTATCCCCCGGAGCCCAGCACTTCGGCAATTGTCATGCAGTTGTCGTTGAGATCGCCCCGGTAGGAGTCGTGTCCATAGTCGCCGGTCATATGGCCGATACCCGTCTGGTGGGGATGAAGACCCGTCATCAGGCTGGCGCGGGTGGGACAGCACCGGGCGGCGTTGTAGAACTGCGTAAACCGCAACCCGCGTTCGGCCAGACCGTCCAGGTTCGGGGTTTGAATTTCAGCCCCGTAACAGCCGATATCCGAGAATCCCATATCATCTGCCATCACAACCATGATGTTGGGCCGCTGCTGTTGTCGCCCGCATCCGGAAAATAGTCCCATGGATCCGGCCAGTGAACTTCCCATTAGCCCGGCGGATCCCAGTCCCGCTTTTTTTATAAATGATTTTCTATCCATCCCGTGGTATTTGTTTTTCTGAGGTGTTTGAATTTCCTGCTCATACGCCTCTCTTTTTTACGCAGGATGATTACAGGAGATCAACATAGAGGCATTTCAAAAGCCCCTATCTGTTTTTATGAACTTATACATATGAATGCCATCCTGATTGTTACCCATTGAAACCAGATTACCAAAGTCGTGGAGAACCTGCAAATCGGTTTTTGGGCCTGCCATTTCCCATATCCGGATAACGGGGAATTACATACTGTTCCTTCGGGAGGGAATGAACGCGGATATTCCAGGAGCCTGGCGAAACCATAAATTTAACTGGTTTTTGATCAGTTATCCAACATATCCTGGTACTCTTTCCACACCTGCATCGATTTTTCCAGGTACACTTTTTTATCCTGTTCAATGCCGTAGCACTGCAATCCCACCGGTCCCTCGAAGCCCATATCCACAAATGTTTCCAGATAGTTAAATGTATTAAATTCTCCTTCGCCCAGCGGATTGATAAAGTGGTCCCACAAATAATCCTTCTTCATGATCTCCCGGGTGGGACGATCCGCCCCGTTCAGGCTGATGGCGAACAGATAGGGCATCGCCTTTTCGGCCAGCGGTTTCAGCCTGGTTTCCGCCTCCACTCCCTGTTCGGCCAGGTAGTGCGGCAGGTTAAAGGTAAACCCGAAATTCCGGCGTTTAACTTTCCGGCTCACCCGGATGCCATCCTCGACCGATTCGACCCAAAAGTTGTGGTGCGGGTACACCATGATTTTCAATCCGTGGTTATGGGCCATGTCGGCCAGTTCACGAAGTATGGGCACGGCAACGGAATCGTACTGTTCGGACGAGGGGGGATACCGGTCGGAGGTTACGTAGAACCAGGGCATGGTGTTGTGCTGCCGGAGTAGCCGGAATATTCGGTCCATCTCCCCGTGGTAGGGCTGCCGATCGTCCAGGTCAACTTCCAGGTAGATCGTATAAAGCCGGAGATTATGTCGATCCAGTTCATCCAGTGTTTCCGCCAGCATTTCGGGCCCGTTTTTTTCCATTCCGCTGAATCCCGCCGCAGATAGCAGATCCACCTGCTGGGCCGGTGTCTGATATGTGCTGTCTTTGATACAGTTGTTGAATGCAAACCATGGCAGATCCGTGGTTGTTTGCGCAATCCCAGTTCTATAAAAACACAAACAAGTAATCAAGAGAATTATATATCGCATAATCCCATTACTTTCACAGGTTGTGAGTTGTAGGTCGTCAGGTTGTAGGGTAAACGTTGAAAATTGCAGGTTGACAGTTTGTGAACAACCTGTAACCTTTAGCTTACAACTATATCGCGTTTATTGGTTAAAAATAGCCTTTGTGTCATCCTGAACTTGTTTCAGGATCTCGCAAGGCCCAGAATCGTTGATATAATCTGATATTAGAACAACGCTACCCAACCTCGCGAGATCCCGGATCGGGGTCCGGGATGACACAGAGGGTTTTTATACATTTTTAGCCAATTAATTTAACCGCTAAACGCATAACTAAATTAACGTTAGCTCGGGATAAGAAGTATTGGGCATACCGCTTTTATCGTCTTTGGGTACCCTTTTTGGTAGTGTTCATTTTTTCACCGATGAAAAAACGAACCCAAAATCGCCGGCTGGTGAAATTTTTGTCGCGTTCCCTCCCCCTGCGCTAAAACCAGTTAACTCGATCCACCGGGAGACGCGGATCTCAAACAGAAATGGTTTTGTAACGCTCCGGCTCCGGTCACTGTACCAACAAACATTTCAACCGCCGGTATACAGCAGCTTATCATTCGTATATTGGTACATTCCTTATCCCGAGTTCACGTTAAAGTAAAAAGATACAACCAGGGTTCAATGGTATCTTCCTTGATCATTGGTCGGTTGATTCCGCCGCCCAGAATATGGCGTTAGTCAGCATCCGCCGAAAATTGGGATTTTCAAAGTCGGAAGGCACCCCGAGCGAGGTATAGAACATGCGCCCGCCGTTGTACCGGTGCACCCAAGTCACCGGCTGCGGCACCTCGCCCTGTACCCGGCCCGACTGCAGCACCACTGCTTCATTGGCCAGCTCACCCGCCTTGTACAATTTGCGGGATAAAAACGGCTGCACCCCCTCGAGTACCGGGTGACCGGGTTCCAGGTTGGTCACCTCCACCGGCCGGTCGTCGAAGTGACCCTGGTAGTCACCGCCCAGCACCTTGTGATCAAACACCTGGTTGGTCTGGTCGTCGAAGGCGTGGCTGGCGGTGCGGACGGCCACGATCGGCTGGCCCTGCTCCCAGTGATCGACAATGATCCCGATCTGTTTGTCCGGCAGCTGCAGGCGGCGGCAAAACACCAGCAGCAGATCGGCTTCCGGCACCTGTTCGATGCCCGGCAGATCCTCCGCCCGGTCCTCCACCCAGGAGGCGGTGACGGTTACTTCGTGATGTTCCTCAAGATATTGCTGATACGATGTAAGTGAAGCTTCAGACCGGTATTCATTGGAGCCGGAAAGGATGTGGATGTGGAGGCTGTGTTGTGCTGGGGCAGCTGGTGGCACCACCGATGCCAGCAACACCGTCGCTACGAGTGGGATAAGAAGCTTTTTGAAGAACAAGAGAACAGACATAATCGCCCTCCATCTGCGATTCATTTATTTGACATAACAAATACCTTAACAACCTGAACATTGCACCCTTTCAGGGCAAAAAGATTTCAATACCAAAGCCTTTGCTGGAATAAAATTTCCGATCGCTTATTCCGGTAACACAACATTCCGGGATAATTCATGCGATTACCATCGAACCCCAGCCCGATTTACCCACGAGATGGTAATGCTTTTACCAACAATCTCTTTAACGGCATGATTTGACCTGCCAGCCAGGTAATAATGGATTACTGACACGTTAGGCTAGTTCGAAATCTTATCTTTATTCTGTGATTGTCATACCCGCTCCAGTTTGATCGGGTAGGTCTGCCCGGCGTTCCACTGGCATACGTACAAGTTTTTGTCGGCATCCACGCACACGTCGTGGCAGTGGTTAAAAATCGGTTGCTGTTGTACCATCAGCTGCAATTCTCCATTTTCATATTCCGGTTTGGTTCCACCAGGGTTGGAGACGACATGATTATTTTCGTCTAGAATCGTGACAAATCCGGAATTGTCGGTACGATTCAAATAGCGCAGGCGCGACCAGCACACCCCTGCGTAGATGTTGCCGTCATCGATAACCGGCCGGCACACAAATGCCCCCGGCAGAAAAATAGTATCAAGGTACTGTCCGTCCATAGTAAAACGCTTGAACGAGTTATGGGCGCGGGAGGTGCAGAGCAGGGTGGGATTGCCGGCATCCCGGTCGTCGATGGTGACCCCGTGGGCGGTTTTAAACTGGTGATCTTCGTCGCCTTCGCCGCCAAACTTGCGGATAAAGGAACCGTCAGACTCATACTGTAAGATGAATTGGGAACCGTACCCGTCGGCCACGTAGATATCTCCATTGGAGGCTATCGCTGTTTCCGTCGGTCGGACGGGATCCCCTTCATCATAAATCCCAATTGTTTTGGGGTGATCGATGGTCATCAGTATGCGCCCATCAGTGGTGGCCTTGAACACCTTGCCGCGGTCAAAATCGGTGATGAAGAGCATATCCTCACCGCCCTCATCAAAAATAGAGAGCCCGTGCCCGCCGGGAAACTCGGTACCCCAGGACTCCAGCAAACGACCGGACTTATCGTAAACAATAATGTTGTTATCCGTATGATCAGTGATCATGATCAGCCGCCCCTGTGAATCCAGCACCATCTCGTGGCAGTTCTTGACGGGCGTTTTGGCGGGATCCAGGTTGCCCCATGACTTGTTCAGACGGTATCGGTACTCCCCGTGGCCCAATATCTCAGAACCAAGTTCAGGCTTCGGGTTTCCAATGGTAAAGCCGGGATAAAGCATGGACCCTCCCAGCAGGGTTGAACTCTGTTTCAGAAAATCCCGTCGCGTTGTTTTGTCATCATCCATGTCAATGCATTTATAATGTTCATTGTATTATGGGGCTCTCATTAAATCCCAGGCTGGTACAAGCTGTAAACTCGCACCAGCTATGGAACAACCCATTTAATAAACACCCTTTTAAAGTACGCTGATCAAGCTAATATAACGTCAGATCGGGTTAAGAAATATTTATGCCTACCATATATATTTGTATGGTATTTGAATACATTTTTGGTGGTGTTCATTTTTTCACCGATGAAAAAACGAACCAAAAAAATCGCCGGCTGGTAGATTACATATTCTCGTATTTTATTACATTCCTTATCCCGACTTCATGTTAATATATCCTTGACCACGTGCCCGTGCACGTCGGTCAGCCGGAACCGGCGGCCCTGGTGCTTGTAGGTCAATTTCTCGTGGTCGATGCCCATCAGGTGCAGGATGGTGGCCTGGATGTCGTGAATATGCACCGGGTTTTCAATAATGTTGTAGCCAAACTCGTCGGTCTTGCCATATTCAAATCCAGACTTTACACCCGCCCCCGCCATCCACATGGTGAAGCAGCGCGGGTGGTGATCGCGGCCATACGTTTCTTTGGTGAGCTGCCCCTGGCAGTAGGAGGTGCGCCCGAATTCACCACCCCAGACCACCAGCGTTTCATCCAGCAGGCCTCGCTGTTTGAGGTCTTTAATCAGCGCCGCGGAAGCCTGATCGATATCCTTGCACTGCAACGGAAGCTGGTCGGGGATGCCGTTGTGCTGGTCCCACCCCATGTGGTACAGCTGTATGAACTTGACGTCCCGCTCGGCCAGCCGACGGGCCAGCAGGCAGTTGGCGGCGTAGGTGCCCGGTTTTTTGGCGTCCTCGCCGTACATATCGAATACCCAGTCCGGCTCGTCGGAGACATCCATCGTTTCCGGCACGGAGGTCTGCATGCGGTAGGCCATCTCGTACTGGCTGATGCGGGAGGTGATCTCCGGGTCCCCAAAGCGATTCAGGTGCAGCTGGTTCAGGTCTTTCAGCTTGCTGAGCATGTTGCGGCGGCTCATCTTGTTGACGCCGGGCGGATTGTTCAGGTTCAGCACCGGGTCTTTGCCGGAACGAAACTGCACGCCCTGGTGCAGGGATGGTAGAAATCCATTACCCCAAAGCCGAGAGTAGAGCGGCTGGTCGAACGGGCGGCCGGAACCGCGGGAGATCAACACGCTGAAGGCGGGCAGATTTTCATTGTCCGAGCCCAGCCCGTAACTGATCCACGAGCCCATGCTGGGACGGCCCGCCTGCTGCGATCCGGTCTGAATGAAGGTGATCGCCGGGTCGTGGTTGATCGCGTCGGTATAGACCGATTTGATAAAGCAGAGCTCGTCGACCACCTCGGCGGTATAGGGCATCAGTTCGCTAACGTAGATGCCGCTGTCGCCATGCCGTTTAAAATCGTAGTGGGAGCCCGCCAGCGGCAGCCCGTCCTGGTTGGCGGTCATACCGGTCAGACGCTGGTCTCCCCGAACCGAGGGCGGCAGGTCGGTGCCGTGCATCTCCCGCAGCTTGGGCTTGTAGTCGAACATATCCTGCTGGGAGGGACCCCCGCTCTGGAACAGGTAGATGATGCGCTTGGCCTTCGGGACCACGTGGGGCGAGCTCAGAACACCGTCCAGCCCCTCGCCATCCTTCGACAGCATCGACTTGGGAAGCAGCGATGCCAGGGCGGCCGCGCCGATACCAAGGCTGGTTTTCGACAGAAAATGTCGCCGGTTCATATTGTTGTTAAGTTTGTCAATCTCCTTGTCGTTGGGCATGGTCCTACTCCTTGGTGATCGTTTCGTCAAGATTCAGGATGGTGCTGGCCACGATGGTGCCGGCCGCCAGCTCCGGCTTATCGATGCTGTCGTCCAGCCGGTATTCCCCGACCGACAGCAGGCTGTCGGCGCGGTTGGGTTGCAATTGAAACGCCTCCAGCTCCTGCCGGTACAGCTCAGAGAGCAATTCCACCTCTTTGCTTTCCGGGAATCGCGAGGTAGCCGCCTTGAACCCAAAGGCGATCCGGCTCTGCAGGCTGTCGCCCCCTTCTTTCATCATACGCTCGGCCAGCATGCGAGAGGCTTCCACAAACTGCGGGTCGTTGAGGGTGAAGAGTGCCTGCAGGGGCGTGCTCGTCTGTCCCCGTTTTACGGCCGTGTGGCTTCGGCCCGGGGTATCAAAGGTCGTCATAAAGGGTGGTGGGGAGGTCCGCTTCCAGAAGGTGTACAGGCTGCGCCGGTAGAGCGAGTCCCCGTGATCCTGGATATATTCGGTAAGATGGCGCCCGGAGGTCTTCTCCTTCCAGAGGCCTTCCGGCTGGTAGGGCTTGACGCTCGGCCCACCGACCTCCTTCACCAGCAGGCCACTGCTTGCCAGGACATTGTCCCGGATCATTTCGGCGGTCATGCGGAAACGCGGCCCTCGGGCCAGGTACTTGTTGGACGGATCCTGCTCCAGCTTCTCTTTGGTCATGACCGCCGACTGCCGGTAGGTCTCTGACATGACAATTTTTTTCTGCATTGCCTTGATATCCCAGCCGCTCTCACGGAAAGTGACCGCCAGCCAGTCCAGCAGTTTCGGGTGAGAGGGCAGCGACCCCTGGTTCCCAAAATCGCCCGGCGTATCCACAATGCCGTTGCCGAAGTACATCTGCCAATACCGGTTTACCGTAACACGAGAAGTAAGTGGGTTCTCCGGGCTCAGCAGCCACTGCGCAAGCCCCAGTCGGTTCCTGGGCAGGTCATCTGGAAAGTTCATAACGCTGGATGGGACATTCGCCTCCACCTTCTCCCCGCGGTTGTTATAAATTCCGCGTTTCAAGACATAGGTATCCCTTGGCTTGATCCGCTCGCCCATCACCATCACTTCGCGCAGAGTGTCGGTAAGTTGGCTTTTTTGAACCCGTAAATTCTGAAGCTCGTTTCGGGTGTTGTTGTAGTCGGAATCCTGGTGCAACAGGTAATGGTCGTATAGAATCTGCTGCTGGTAGCGGTCCCGCAGGTCAGGCGCGTCGGCCATCAACTCAGTGAGCTTTTCGCTTTCCGAAAGAGCCATTACTTCAGCCGGACTCAACAGGCGATTATAGATCCTAATTTCATCCAGCTTGAGCCCTTTATACTCAATCTTCTCAAACGAACGGCGTTCACCAATATAAAAATTCTGCCAGTTCCACTGCTTTGTTTCCGGGCCGATGTGTATATTCTTGAACAGGTTGTCCTGGTAGGTTTCGGTCTCCCATTTTTTGCCGTCAACATACACCCGGATGCCATCGGCCTTGCTGGATCCGTCGTAGGTAATACCCACGTGACTCCACCGGTTCAGCGGCAGCTTGTTCGGGGTGGTAACCTTGATGGCGTTGTAGGGCCAGCCGTGAATAAGCCGCACGGAGAGCCGGTTTTCCAGCAGCGTGACGTCGTAGCCGCGATACCCGATGTAGATCGTACCCGTCCGCACCAGCAGCGGGGCTTCGGATCCTTCCGAGGTATCAGACGGGTTAATCCAAAAACTAAATGAGAATGGATCGGTACGCTCAAACTCAGCGAGATCGCCCATGTCAATGGAGTTCCCCTTTTCAAATTCAAGCGCCCGGCCGTGGCGTCCCTCCACTTCGGGCAGAGTACCCTTAATGTTACCGTTCAGGGTGTCGTTGGCCAGGTTTATCACGCTGTCACCCTGTACCTGTTCAAAATCAAGGTGGGTAATCAATCCCTCACGGCCCGGATCAAATGACCGGACCGACCGTTGACGTGGCTGCCATTGCCCGAACTCAGACGTCCTCCGGTCGCGAATATTTGCCAGCTGTTTTTCCTTGTTATTTATCGCCCTGTCTAGGTATCGAATCTGCCTTTCTGCGGCGCTGTCAGGCAGCAAAATTGTGGGACCGGAGATGCCTTTGTTGGGGATCTGTCCCGCCTCGTTGACGTTGTTGAAGAAAGCCGAGAGCTGGAAATACTCTTTCTGGGAGATCGGGTCGTACTTGTGGTCGTGGCAGCGAGCGCACTCCATTGTCAGCCCGATAAATGCCGTGGAGGTGGTATTGGTGCGATCCACCACGTACTCCACCCGGTACTCCTCCCCGACGATGCCGCCCTCCTGGTTCTGCATGTGCACCCGGTTGAAACCGGTAGCCAATTTTTGCTCGCGGGTGGCGTCAGGCAACAGGTCGCCCGCCAGTTGCCAGGTTGTAAACCGGTCGAACGGCATATTCTCGTTAAACGCCTCAATCACCCAGTCGCGCCACGGCCACATATGGTTGGGGCCGTCGTCCTGGTAGCCGTGCGTATCCGCATAGCGGGCCACATCCAGCCATTCGGTGGCCATCCGTTCGCCGTAGGCA
Source organism: Balneolaceae bacterium (assembly GCA_033722415.1). Classification (GTDB taxonomy): domain Bacteria; phylum Bacteroidota; class Rhodothermia; order Balneolales; family Balneolaceae; genus JAMQKA01. The sequence continues at coordinate 17,081 of JAWVZC010000030.1, forward strand.
TCGGAGGCCAGCAGGCGGTCCACAACCTTTTCATAGGCATCATCCAAACTGTCAGCCAGAAATGCATCCACTTCTTCCACAGAGGGCGGCAGGCCGGTCAGATCAAAATAGACCCGGCGGATCAAATCGTGTTTCTCTGCGGGCGGCGAGGGCTCCATCCCTTTCTCCTCCAGCTTGTCCAGCACAAAATAGTCGATTTCGTTGGCCGGCCAGTCGGGGTCGTCCACTTCCGGCAGGCTCGGTTTTTCGGGTGGGATAAACGACCAGTGCTTTTTGAACTCGGCGCCCTGCTCGATCCACTTGCGGAGGATGGCGATCTCCCGCTCGCTCAGGTCCAGGTTGGATTCCGGCGGCGGCATCATGAAATCGGGATCACTGCTGGTAATGCGCTTGTAGAGCTCGCTCTGGTGCGGCTTGCCGGGCACCACGGCGTGGCGGGGCTCTTCGCCCTCATCTCCCAGGGCGGCCAGGGCCGTCTCTTCGGTATGCAGCTGCAGTTCGGCCTTAACGGCTGCTTTATCAGGTCCGTGGCAGGCAAAGCAGCGGTCGGAAAGGATCGGCTTGACGTCGTAATTGAAATCGATTTTTTCGGGTATGGGCTCCCCGCCGGCAAACGAGCGGTCTGTACTGGTGCTACATCCGGATATTACCAGGAAACATACACACCACAGAGCTACTGCATTATGCAGGCTCCATACGGAAAGGCAACAATTATTATCATATTCCATCTGGTCATCCCTTACATATTTCGAGGGCCATCATCAATCCCCTATATTAACGAATCCCATCTCATCGTAAAGAATCTAATCTAACAAGATTTATCGCAAGGTGACAGGGGGGGATTTGGCAGTATATTTTTTCCCAGCTTAAATTTTATTAATCGAAAGCTTACATTAAGCATTTTCATATAACAATTAATCAAAACACATCTTTATCTATTTACATGAAGCCGTTTTCCAGCATATATTACTGTAGAATATTCTGATTATAGGAAATCACAAAGTTCAAACTACAATATTATTTTTTGCTAACGTACAAATATTCCAAAAAACAGTAAGACTTTAAATTTCTGGTCGTAAAATTCTGGATTTAGAATTCTGGTTTGAAGTTAAAGTTGATCAATCGTGGATTCGGCTGACTATTATAAGCCAGATAAAAAAGTGTATCGACTGTTTGGACTAATTCGATAAAACATTTACTTACCCGGAGACCACTAATTTTTACTGTTGGGAGGATCAACTTCAGGTTGATATAAATAACAGGTTAATGTAAATAATTCGTATCCAAAATTTACCAATCAATACGGAGCGAATAACTCATGATTTATATGGTCAAATCAAATTTTTAAGTTTATAACTATACCAGAACGGACTGAATTATGTTTAATACGTGGCCATAATGGGATAAATCGATCCTATAGGATATTAATTTTTTATGCCAAGCAGAAAATTATTCCTGGCCCTGAAGTAACTTTAGCGAATCAACTTGAAACAATATTTGATGGTATTCTGCTGTGTCATTTTGGGCTATCAAGAATAGATCAATCTTCCCAGTAGAAGGCTTAATGTTAATTTTATACGAATTGGTTTCTTCCCCTTCTGATGTTCCCAGCAATTCTCCTTTCGGGGTTCCTGCTCGTATTTCAAAATATCCACCCATTGAAGGAGATGCTTGGATATGTATAGTAGAAATGCCAGTTATATCCAGTTCTTCATACTTCAGATAGGCCCCATTTCCATGCAGGAAATATAAAATTTCGTCCTTATTCGCAATTGGCACTTTCATGAACCCCTTCGTTTGATCGGCATTTAGAGGAGAAAGAGTAGGGTTTTTAAAAATTATCCTGTCATTTGAAGTAAGTCTCGGCAAATCATTATTCCCTCTGTCAGTATAGGATGCCCGCAGCAGATAAATTCCTTTGCCATTGGTTTCTAGTTTTTTTGGAGTAAAACTTCCATGTACTGGTTTAGAGGGATCTCTTTCCTGCACAGTTTCATCAAGATTCAAAATATACTCGGCCATCAATTCAGCTTCTTGCTGATCCAACGCTGGATGTGCACTCATTGCTACATTTCCCCAATTTCCTGCTCCCCCGTTGATAGTTTTATCTGCAAGCATCTCAATATTTTGCTGATTCGTCTCATACCGTTCAGCTATCTTTTTAAATGAAGGACCGATGGATTGCCCCTCCAACTCATGACAGGAATAACAATCACTTGCGTTAATCATCATCGGCACTCGTAAATCCATCTGAATATCTGTTCCTTGCTCAGGATGTCCTTCTTTCAGTAATGCAGGATCATATCCCTCAGACAGATAATCGATGTTAACGGTGACAAGAGAATCATGAATTCCTCCCTCCACAAGACTGCCATCTTCTGTATCACGTATTTTTACTTTGTACTGAGTAGGAACACCGGGGAAATAGAAACTACTATTACCTTCAGTAATTCGAATCTCAATTACCGGGGGATCATTACCTGCAACAATTTCGATAGATTGACTATTGCTAGCCCCTTTTTCATCACGAACAGTAAGTTCAGCATTGTAGATACCAGAATCTTTAAATGTAAAGGAAGGATTGGGCTCTTCCATTGTGGTAATAGTGTTGCCTGCTTTAGACCGAATATTCCACCTATAAGTTAGATTGTCGTTATCGAAATCGATTGTACCATCTGAGGAAAAGTTTACATTAAGGGGAATTTTACCAGCCTTCTTATCTGAAGTAGCAACCACTTTAGGAGCACGATTCCCGCCATTATATCTAATTCGGATAATACCAGCCTCTTCGTTGGCCTTAAACCAACCTTTTCCATAGGCCAATACATAGAGACTTCCATCCGGTCCAAACATCATATCCAAAGGGCCATTGAAATTTTCATCAGGCAAAAATTGCTCCATCCATTCAAAATTGCCTTCATCATCAAGGCTAATGACATGAATCCATCCTCTCAACCACTCAGTTATAAACCATTTACCATCATAGTACGCCGGGAAAACATCATCTGCGTCA